>JABMRB010000250.1 GCA_013202865.1 Candidatus Nealsoniibacteriota bacterium
ACGGTGGCCGTGGTGGGGCCGGATTACGTCGGCATGAAGCCGACCATGGCGGTCCAGGTGGGCGACCGGGTAGCTGCCGGCCAGGTGCTATTCTCCGACAAAAAGACGCCCGGGGTGGTCTTCACCGCGCCCGGCGGCGGCGAGCTTGTTCTTAAAACGTAAAGGCGGGGCAAATTCCCGTACGGCGTGGAGAAGGGGCAGTTCGCCGCGGCGGATGCTGCCCTTGGGGGGGGCTTTGCCTGGTTTCGATTGTGCCCTATCTCGGCGAGGCGGAGCCTCGAAGACATTGCGTGCCCGGGCGGAGCCTGGGTACGAGAGCAACTCCCGGGTTTCGTCAGGGCGAGCCCTGACCTACTTGCCGTACCCGTCCGGGTGCTTCTCGAACCAGTTCCATGCCGTGGCGACGATGCGGTCGATTTCGGTGTGCCGGGCTGCAAAACCGAGCTCGCCTTGAATCTTCGACGCGTCGGCGAACAGCACGGCCGGATCGCCCGGGCGGCGGGCGCCGTATTCGATGGGGATCTCTCGGCCGGTGACCCGCTCGGCCGCCTCGACGACCTCCTTGACCGAATAGCCCCGGCCGATCCCCAGGTTGTAGAACCGCCCGTCGCCCGGCCGCAGCGCCTCCATCACGCGGATGTGGGCGGCGCAGAGGTCCTCGACGTGGATGTAGTCGCGGATGCAGGTGCCGTCGGGCGTGGGATAGTCGGTGCCGAAAACGGTGACCTTCTCGCGCCGGCCCAAAGCGGCCAACAGCAGCACCGGGATCAGATGCGTTTCCGGGTCGTGGTCTTCGCCCAACGAGCCGTCGGCGGCCGACCCGGCCACGTTGAAATAACGCAGCGCCGCAAACGAGAACTCTTTCTCGGCCGCCCCATAGTCGCGCAGCACCCGTTCCACGCACCACTTCGACCAGCCGTAAGGGTTGATCGGTTCCTGGGGCATGGTTTCGACGATCGGCGTGCTCTGCGGCTCGCCGTAGGTGGCGGCAGTCGAACTGAAAACCATCCGCCGCACGCCCGCGGTCTGCATCGCCTGAAGCAGGCTGACCGTGCCGGCCGTGTTGTTGCGGTAGTAGGTCAACGGCTCGGTAACCGACTCACCCACGTAGGCCAGCGCGGCAAAGTGCATCACGCACTCGATCTCGTGCCGGCGAAGCACATCGGCCAGGGCCTCGGTCTCGGCCAGATCGATCTGGTAGAACTCGGCCCGCGGATTGACGGCCCCACGGTGTCCGCGGTAGAGGTTATCGACCGCCACCACCCGATGGCCGGCCTCGATCAGTTGTTTCACGGCGTGCGAGCCAATGTAGCCCGCCCCTCCGGCGACCATCACGTTCATCGGTTTTCCTTTGCGGTTCTGAAGAAGTATACCATGCGAAGTGTTTTGGGCCGTTTTGTCAAGCCCCGGCTAGCGCTGCCTGCGTGTCGGGCTCGGTCTCCCCCTCTATCGGATACGGGAAGGAATGAGTATGCTACACCACAATTGTGTCCATGCTCCCGTGTTGTCTGGAACCACCTGCCATGAAAATCGTCGTTACCGGTGCCCGGGGTCAACTGGGCAAGGAACTCTGCTACCAACTCGCCGAGAAGGCCGTCGCGACGGACGTCGACACGCTCGACCTGACCGAACGTGGCGCCGTCCGCAGAGCGATCCTCGATATGAACCCCGACGCGATCATCAACTGCGCCGCCTACACGGCCGTCGATCAGGCCGAGAGCGAGCCGGGGGTGTGCCGGGCAGTCAACGCCATGGCGCCCGAGTATCTGGCGGCCGTGGCCATGGAACTCGATTGCCCGCTGGTGCAGATCAGCACCGACCACGTCTTCAACGGCCCACCCGACCGGACCGAACCCTACCGCGAGGACGAACCGCCGACCGCCGAGAGCGTCTACGCGCGAACCAAGCTGGAAGGCGAGCAGGCGGCGGCAAAGCACGAGAAACACCTGATCGTGCGGACCTGTGGGCTCTACGCGCGGCCGTCGGACGAGCAGGCCGGCAACTTCGTCAAGACGATGCTCCGGCTCGGCCGTACCGTCAAGGAACTCTCGGTCGTGGCCGATCAGCACTGCACGCCCAGCTACGTACCCGACGTAGCCCGGGCCGTGGCGTTCCTTGTCGGCGCAACCGCCGCGGAACCGGCGCCATGGGGAATCTACCACGTAACCAACCGCGGCCGGACGACGTGGCACGAGTTTGCCACCGAGATCTTTCGGCTCGCCGACGTCGACGTACCGGTCCGCGCGATCACCACCGCCGAGTACGGCCCCGCGGCCCCGCGCCCGGCGTACAGCGTGTTGGACACCACGAAGTACGAATCCCTCGGCGGCCCCGCCATGCCGACCTGGCAGGAAGCGCTGGCAGAGTATTTCTCATAAACTCGGTTCGTAGTGACCCGATTTATCGGGTCGGCGCCGGCGATCGTAGAACGGAACTTGTTCCGTTTCCAGGATAAGGTAGCGGTGAAAACGGAACAAGTTCCGTGCTACGAGGCCAACCGCGGCCACTACAAACCACGCTCACTCGCGCACGTCGACGCACACCAGGTCGCCCGGCGTGTTGCGGCAGTAGATCCGGCCGTGGGACAGCACGGGGACGGTCCAACACTTGCCGGTGAGCACTTGGGCACTGCCGATCTGCCGAAACGCATCGGGCGTGGCCGCGGCGGTCACCAGTTTGCCGTCGTCGCTGAGAATGATCAGCTTGCCGTCGGCGATCAGCAGCGACCCGCAGCCCAGCCCGCGATGTTCCCACTTCACCTTGCCGGTGGCGAACTCCGTACAGACGACTTTGCAGTTGCGGCTCTGGTTGCTGTTGCCGTCGACGCCGTAGAGGTGGCCGTCCAGCAGCACGCAGTTATTGAAGTGGTTCCGCATCTTCTTGTTGGTGTAGACGACATCGAGCTTGTCGTCGGCCATATCGAACAGCGCACATCCTTTGTCGTAGCCCGTGGATATAAAAACCTTGCCGTCGGCGACGATCGGCGTGGTCGAGTTGGTCTTGTAGGCGGTTTCCCAGCGATCCTTGACGATCTCCTTGCCGTTGTCGGCGCGAACGATCATCGGGCCGAAGTTGTTCAGCACGGCAACGCGCAGTTCGCCGTCGGCGATGAAGAGGCTGGGTGACCCGTAGCCGGGCGGGTAGAGCGCCGTCTGCCAGATGACCTTGCCCGTCGTCTTGTTCAACGCGGCCGTTCGCCCGGCCTCGATAATCAGCACGTCGCCCGAGATCACCGGCGAGCAAGTGAACCCCCAGGCGGGCAGTTCCGCGCCGAACTCTTCCTGCAAATCCATCGACCAGACCGGCTTGCCGTCGGCCGCATCAAGGCAATAGAGCTGTCCCTCGCGCCCGACGGTGTAGACCCGATCGCCGTCGACGGTGGGCGTGGCACAAGGCCCGCCTTCGTGCAAGTTCTTAACCAGCTTGCCGGCGTACGAATGCGACCAAATCTCATCGCCCGTCTCGGCGTCGAGACACCAGACAAACTCCTTGCCGTCGCGATGCCCCATCGTGTAGACCCGCGCAGTACCGTCAGCCCCAGTCGCCACCGCCATGGAACTGAACCCGATACCGACCTTCTTCTTCCACAAGGTGGTCGGGCCGTCCGCGGGCCACTTGGCCGTCCAATCCGTCTCGCGCGAGATGCCATCGGCGTTCGGGCCGAGCCAGTTGGGCCAGTCGTTGGCGGTTGTCTCGCCGCCGCCATTTTCGGCGGCCGACTCGTCCGGTTTCGGTTGGTTGTCCTTAAGCGAAAGCCCCTTGTCGGCAACGCTGCCGCCGGAAGGACCTTTCGGGGCGTCCGAGCAGCCGGCCAGCAAGGCCACGAGCAGAGTGTAGGCAAGAGACCGAGCCTTCATGGTAGGTTTCTCCCAGTTCTTGTTCGAGATGATCACGGGCGTTCCCATTATCACGATCAACACGGTCGCTACAACAGCGATCGTGTTTCAATATCGGGCTCGCCTTACCCGTCAGGCGGGGGGGCGATATGGGCCGGTGGTCGGTCCTTTGCGGCCTGTGACCTAGCAGTAGGTCCACCCGGCTGCCCTAAACGCGGCGGAAATCCGGGCTGAAGAACCGCTCCTTTGCGGGGAAATGCTGGTTTTTCGGCGCAATCGACGTCTTCGGTTGACTTCTGTGGCGGCAAACGGTAAAATACCAACAGAAGTGTTGCCAACAAGTATGTTGCTATTTGTCGAAGGGAAGGCCATGACACGTCGCACACTGAAAATGGGACTGGGTAACTGGGTCGATGGTGACCGGTTCTGGGGCCGGGAGGACGATCTGGCGATCTTCATCTCGCGGATCACCGACGGGGCACATCAATCGCTGATCGCTCAACGACGCATGGGCAAAACGAGCCTCATGAAGGAGACCGCCCGACGACTCGAGGATCAGTATCTGTGCCTCTTCGTCGACCTGCAGAAGTGCTCCGCTGCGCCCGACGCCGTTGTCCAGTTCGGCCTGGCAGTGCGGCCCTACCAATCGCTTTGGAAGAGGTTCCGCAGTGTTTTCAGCAACGCGTTTGAGGGTTTCCGTGACAGTGTCGACAGCGTCAACCTCGGCGAAATCGGGATCAGTCTCCGTGCCGACTTCGCCAGCCAGTGGCGGCAGAAAGGGGACCAGCTTCTCGAGATGCTTGCCGCCTCCGAAACGCCGGTGCTGCTGCTGGTGGATGAAGCCCCCATCCTGGTTAACCGAATCCTCAAAGGCTCGGACTATCAAATCACGTCTCAACGGCGGCAAGACGCAGATCTCTTTCTTTCCTGGATTCGCGACAACGCGGTTCGCCACCAAGGAAAGATCCGTATGGTCCTCTCGGGAAGCATCGGCCTGGAACCGATCCTTAGGCAGGGGCGACTCAGTGCCACCTTGAACAACTTCGAGCCATTCGAACTTCAACCCTGGGACGAAGATACCGCCTCGGGCTGCCTCGAAGCACTGGCCGCGGAGTACAACCTGCGATTCGAGGAAGGCGTGCCCGATGAGATGGTGAAGATGTTGGGTTGCTGCATCCCTCACCACGTACAGATGTTCTTTCGCCACGCCCACGATTGGTGTCGTCGCCATGGACAAAGTGCTATCTCCCGACAGGACGTCAAGACCATCTACCGCAACGAAATGCTCAGCATTCGCGGCCATGCGGAACTGACGCACTACGAAGAGCGACTGAAGCTGGTCCTCGGCGACGAACTGCTCCCCACGGCACTCGAACTGCTAACCGAAACGGCCGTCGTCGGATCCTTGACGTCCGAGGCGACCGGCATGATCTGCGCCGCGTACGAATTCGAGTCTTCGTCTGCTGCCGAGGCCCGTCGCCAGATCCTCGACGTGCTCGAACACGACGGCTACCTCGAACAGAAACGAAAACGCTACCGATTCGTATCGAAGCTGCTCCGCGATTGGTGGAAGACACGTCACGGTTTCGGCTACATCCGCACCTCCAAACGTGGAGCCTGACCATGGCCAAACGCGTGATGAAATACAATCCGGCGTTCCTCACTCCCGACGAGTTGATCGACCAATTCGTCGTCCGCCACACCGAACTCGAAACGGTGACGCAGACCGTCCGTGAGAACACCACCGGCGCCAACCGTCACGCGATGCTGATCGGCCCCCGCGGCTCGGGCAAGACGATGTTGGTACGGCGGGTCGCGGCCGAGATTAACCGTACCGCGGAGCTTTGCGACCGTTGGTATCCGCTGATCTTCTCCGAGGAAAGCTACCAGGTTACCACGCCCGGCGAGTTCTGGATGGAGGCCATCTTCCATCTCGGCCAGCAGACCAAAGACCCGCGATGGCAGGCGATGTACGACCAGTACGGTGCGCAGTGGCGCGACGAGGACACGATGCGCGAGCGGGCACTGGGCCAGTTGACGGCCTTCGCCGACGAGCAGGGCAAACGTCTGCTGCTGATCGTCGAGAACTTCCACAGCCTGCTCGGCGAGCAGATCAGCGACGACGACGCCTGGAAACTCCGCCACACGCTCCAAAACGAGCCCCGCCTGATGCTGCTGGCCACCGCCACCAGCCGCTTCGAGGGGATCGACCAGGCCGACAAGGCGATGTACGAACTGTTCGGCGTACACGACCTGCACCCGCTGGAGCGGGACGACTGCCGCGAACTCTGGAAAGCGCTCACCGGCGAACTGCTGGAAGGCGATTGCGTGCGGCCGATCCAGATCCTCACCGGCGGCAATCTCCGCCTGCTGACCATCCTCTCCAGCTTCGGGGCCGGGCTCTCGTTGCAGCGATTGATGGGCGATCTGGTCGGCCTGGTCGACGAGCACACCGAGTACTTCAAGAGCCA
>JABMRB010000251.1 GCA_013202865.1 Candidatus Nealsoniibacteriota bacterium
AGCTTCTTGTAACGCTCTTCGTGGTGCTTCTCGATCTTGGCAACTTGCGCGAACAGCCGGGCGGCCTCCGCGTTGCCTTCCGCCTCGGCTTCCTTGGCGAAGGTGGGATACATCTCGGTCGTCTCGTGATACTCGCCGGCAATTGCCTCTTTCAGGTTGGCCGCCGTGTCCCCGATTCCACCCAGAAGCGCCAGTTCATCCTTGGCATGCCGCATTTCATTGGCAGCGGCCTCCTCAAAGACCTTGGCAATGTAGTGGTAGCCCTCCTTTCTGGCGACATTGGCGAAGTACGTGTACTTGTTTCTCGCCTGCGACTCACCGGCAAAGGCGGCCTGCAGGTTCTCCTCGGTCTTACCCATCGTTTTTCCTCCTATAAAGTCTGGTCGTGGGAATCGGTTGCCATATCGCCGCCCATCGGCGGAGCGGTTGCGGCCATGGTGAACACGGCACCACAGGCCGACCTCTTGCATACGACGGTCCTCAATCGATCAGATTGAGGACGAATGCGATTGTACGCCCATCGGCGAGAGGCTCCAGCCCCACCCCCCCGGAAGCTGGGTTCACTGCGGGACGTGCAACCGTCGAACCGTTGCGGCACTCGGCCGCGTGTTGTAGGTGCGGCGATATTGTAGCAGTTCGGGCGTGCGGGGATAGTGCTCGCCCGTCGAATCGCAAGACCAACTCGTCGCCGGGGCCGAAGATTACGAACATCTCGTTGGGAACGATCTCCAGGCCGGCCCGGTGATCGACCACGCGCAACGTCATCCGGTCGGCGAACGTGATCTCGCGCAGCTCCTCGGTGATCCGCAATTCGTAGAACCCGTCCTTGGCGGCGAGTTGAGTGGCTTCGATCTTGGTCAGTTCGGTACAATCGGGCGCATGGTAAACGCCCGGTGCGACCGGCACCCCCATTGCCTCCAAACCGACGACCGCCGGCAGCAACGGCACGTCCTGATAGACGTGATCGGCGAGGTACGGGTCGTTGTCGGCCGAGAGTTCCGCATCGGCGATAAGTTCCACGCCGGGGACGTGTACCCGTGGCTTCTCGATGAACCGCAACGTACGCAGGAACGCCTGGCGTTCGAGCGAGGTCAGGCGTTGCGGGACGTTCTGCCCGGCCGCCTGCTCCGCCACGGCTCGGGCACCGTCGAGCAGCAACTCGATGTGTCGCTCGTCCGGGAACGGCGGCAAGCAGACGACAATCCCAGCCAGTGGCACAGGCGTCTCGCCTGTGGTGCCATAGGCATCCCTCGCTGCCGACGGCACGCCGTCCTCGCCTGCACCCAACTTGTCCAGCGCTCTCTCCAACGCAGCAGCAATCGCCCGGCCGCGGGCGGTGACGATCCGCAGCAGGGCCTGCTCGGTCGTAAAGATCGCGGACACACTCGAACCGTCGAGCCCAGAGGCCCCCGTCGAGATTGGCCGACGAACCCTGACCGGTAAACAGCAGCCCCACGGCCGGTTGCTTCACTGCGGCACCTAAGATCACGCACCCATCGGCGTCGATTCGCTCGGCGACCCCCTCGGCAAGCCAATCGTCGAGCGTGGCGAGCCGCTTGTGGAGTTCCGCCGGATCGGATGCGACCACCGCGGCGGCGTCGGCGAACCCGGCGTCGCCCATCGCGTCGGCGGCCACTTCCAAGGCCAGCCAGTGGGCCATGTCTGCTTCGCGAAACGTGCTGCCGGCCACGCGAAACCGCACACGATCGAACTCGTAGCCCTCAAGCACGCCCGCCTCGGTCGCGACAATCGCCTCGGCCGACCCGGGAGGGTAGTCCTCCAGGCGCAAACGCTCCGGGGGCAATCGCCGGAAGGCTCGACGCTGGCAGAGTACATTCTCCCAGAGTTCTCCCGGCGATTGAGCGTCCGGATATCGACAGGCCATGCCGACCAGCGCAATCGCGTGCGTCACGAAATAGACCTCCTGATGCCGAAAGGCTTCGGACGTGAACTACTACTGCCGCCGCGGGGTGATGCGTGTCCGAAGAAGACCGCATGAATGCGGTCACTACAAACTGGGGACGCGACATTGCCAGCTACCGTTTCCTCATCGACCAGGTAATCGTGTTCTTCCCCTGCCGGAGGTTGGCGAGCGGACCGGGGACCGGACGTACGAACCGCTTGCCGTTGATGTCCGTTTCGATCGTGATCGGCTGGCCGTGGCTGTCCTCGATCGTCTGCCCGACGGTCCCAAAGACACCGACCAGTTCCGCGTTGACCCGTGGCCCGTGTAGACCTGGCGGCGTGTCGCCGACGGCAAACGTGATCGTGACTCCCAGCGGATGATCTTCGATGACAAGTTCCGTGGCATCCGCGGCGACCACGTTGTTGTCGCCGCCGAAAGAACTCTTCTTTGCCCCTTCGAGAAAGACGTTGTAGTCCGACCGATAGCCTTGAGCCGTTCGCACCCGGTCGAGCCCTTGGCGGACGAAGATGTTGTTGAACCACTTGCTGTCCTGGGCCGTCCCCGTCTTGCGTCCGGCCGATTTCGTGGTGTGCGGCTCGAAATACTGCGAACGGCGGTTGACGTCCGCGTGGTACTGGTAGGGACAATCGACAAACAGATTGTGTGCAAAGACCGTGGCTTCCGAATTGCTCCGCGTCGCATCGCCGATCAGCACGTTGTTGTCGACGACCGTCGGCCCGTGGTTCATCTCCAGAAAGAGCGTCGCGGCCTGCGTGTTGTAGACCACGTTGCGGGTGATCCGGATGCCCTGGTTGCCGAAGTCGATCCAGATCCCGAAAGCGCCCTGCTGTTGGTGATACACACCGCGGATCAGATTGCCGCTAATGACGGTGTCGACGCTGTTGTGGAACTTGATCGCCGCCGTTTCCCAACCGCCGAATTCCTTGCGGTAGTTCGTGTCTTCGATCAGATTGCCGGAGATAAGCGATCGCGTGGCTCCCTTCTGACCGGCAATGCCCGCCTGTCCGCAACGCCGGATGACGTTGTTGCGGA
>JABMRB010000252.1 GCA_013202865.1 Candidatus Nealsoniibacteriota bacterium
CACCGTCAAGGTGGGCGACGCCCGGCAGGTTGTCAAAGAGATCAAGGGCCCGGTCGATTTCGTTTTCATCGATTGTGGCTATGCGAACTACCTGCCGTGCTTGCAGGGCTTGCAGAAGGAACTCGCTCCCGGCGCGACGATCGTGGCCGACAACGCCGGCATCGGCGCCACGGGCATGAAGGACTACCTCGAAGAGGTCCGCTCGAAGTACACCAGCCGCACGGACTGGTTCGACGTCGATTTACCCTGGGCCAAGCGCGACGCGATAGAAGTTTCCGTCGTCCCCAAATAACCCAACCACGAACCGAGATGGGGTGGCAGTTCAACTGCCGCCCCAACCAGAGATCACCCTCATTCAGGAGACCACGCGATGAACCCCACCCGATGGCTTTGCCTCCCGATCGTTGCCGGCATGATGCTCGCGAACGTTGCCGCGGCCGCCGGCCAAACCCAGGATCAGCGCGAGTTGATCGTCAAGACGATGAAGGACGGCAACTTCAACGACGCCTACGAAGGCTTCCGCAAGTTGGCGCTGGATCCTGAGGACAATCCTCTGATGGTGGGCGACGATCTTAAAAACGCCACCTCATGCTTACAGCGTCTGAACCGGGTCGGTGAGATCGACGCGTTTCGCGAAGCGGTGATTGAAGTCCATAAGGACAACTGGCAATTGCTCCGGGTGGCGGCCGAGAATTACATGAGCGTGCCGCACCACGGGTTCGTTGTTGTCGGCGAGTTCAACCGGGGGAACAAGCGAGGCAATCAGGGGGGCCAGATGGTCAACGCCGCCCAGCGCGACCGCATCCGTGCGCTGCAGCTTATGGCGCAGGCCCTGCCCTTGGCCAAACAGGACGACAATCACGCGATTGTGGGCGACTATCTGTTGTCGTTTGCTCGCATCTTGTTGAACAACCGCGGCTGGAGCGAGGCTTGGCGGCTGCAATACAAGAGCGAGTTGGACGTGCTGCCCGACTACGACCCCGGCTACGGCTACAATCGCCAGGCGGGCGGGGCCCCGGTCGACGCCGAAGGCAACCCCGTCTTGCACTACACACCCAAGACGTTCGAGGAGTCCACCACCGACGGCCAGCGCTGGCGATGGTGCCTGGAGCAGGCGATGGAGTTCAACCCGGCGATTCGGTATGACGTGAAGATGCAGTTTGCCGACTTCATGTTCAACCAGTTCGGCGTGCAGACGATGGCGCATTACGGCTGGCGGTTCGGCCGGGTGCAGACCGACGACACGAAGGAAGACGAGAGCGGCACCTACGCGCTGCACACGCTGAAAGAGAACGAAACGATTGCCCGGCTGGCTACCGGCGTGAAGCGGTTCGAGTTGCCCGACGAATTCAACTTCGTGAAGATATTCCAAGCGGTCGAGTCCGACCGGCCGGCTAGCGGCAGCCAGGGCGTGGCGGCGTTGCAGCGGCTGGTGCAGGTGTTCGAAAACCGCCGGCAGTATCCCAAAGCGGCCGGCTACTGCCGCCAGATGATCGCGGTCCATAAAGGCAACAACACACAGGCCAGGGAGGCCTGGCAGAAGCGGCTGGACCAGATCGTCGGTGCCTGGGGCCGGTTCGAGCAGGTCATGCCCCAGCCGGCCGGGCAAGGCGCGTCGGTCGAGTTCCGCTTCCGCAACGGCAACTCGGTCGAGTTCACCGCCAAGGCCGTTAAGGTGAAAAAACTGCTCGACGACGTCAAGGCGTATCTCAAGTCGAACCCGAACCGGCAGGACCGCGACTGGCATCGCAAGGTCAACATCGCCAACATCGGCTACCGGTTAATCCACGAGAACCAGGCGCAGTACGTCGGCGAGCAGGTGGCCCAGTGGGACATGAAACTCGACCCGCGAGAGAACCACTTCGACAAACGGGTCACCGTCTCCACGCCGCTGCAAGAGCCGGGCGCCTATCTGTTGACCTCGAAGATGCCCAAGGGCAACACCAACCACATCATCATCTGGGTCGCCGACACGGCGATCGTCAAGAAGCCGCTGGACGGCAAGATGTACTACTACGTGGCCGACGCCGTCTCGGGCAAGCCGATCGAGAAGGCCAACCTCGAATTCTTCGGCTACCGCATGCAGAGCAGCGGCAACAACCCCCGCACGTACAAGGTCATTGTCAACCAGTTTGCCGAGCACACCGACCGCGACGGGCAAGTCTTTACCGACGCCAAGACGCAGCCGACCAACCTGCAGTGGATCATCACCGCCACAACCGAGAAGGGCCGCTTCGCCTATCTCGGGTTCACCAACGCATGGTACGGGCAACGGCACGACGCGGAGTACAAGCAGGTCAAGGCGTTTGCGATCACCGACCGGCCCGTCTACCGGCCCGACCAGACGGTGCATTGGAAGTTCTGGGTCCGCCATGCGCAGTACGACCAGGAAGACGTTTCGCAATTTGCGAAGCAGAAAATCGGCATCGAAATCTACAACCCCAAGAACGAGCGGATCGTGCAGAAAGAACTGGTTGCCGACGAGTACGGCGGCATTCAGGACGATTTGGAACTGCCGGCCGACGCCACATTGGGCGTCTACCGGATGACCGTCGGCGTGCTCGGCGGCGTGGTGGCCACACCGAAAGCGGCTCCCCGCGTGGGCGCCCCCGGCCGGGCACCGATCGTCCGCGGCGGGCCGTTGGGTGTCCCCAAGGAGAACGTCGGCAAGCGGCGGATGACGCGGCACTACGGCAGCAGCACGTTCCGCGTCGAGGAGTACAAGAAGCCCGAGTTTGAGGTAACCGTCGACGCACCGACCGAACCGGTGATGCTCGGCGAGAAGATCACCGCCACGATCAACGCCAAGTATTACTTCGGCTCGCCGGTGACCGATGCCAAGGTGAAGTACAAGATCCTGCGTACGAGCGTCTCCAAGCAATGGTACGCGCCGATGCCCTGGGACTGGTTCTACGGCACGGGTTATTGGTGGTACGCCTACGACTGCCCCTGGTACCCGGGCTGGAAGTCGTGGGGTTGTCGTCGGCCGCATCCGATTTGGTGGCCGCAGCGGCAGGGTCCGCCTGAGGTTGTTGCCGAACAAGAAGTCAAGATCGGCAAAGACGGCACGGTCAAGGTCGAGATCGATACGGCCGTGGCCAAGGCGGTGCATCCGGACCAGGACCACAAGTATTCGATCACCGCCGAGGTCGTCGATCAGTCGCGGCGGACGATCGTCGGCTCGGGCGACGTGCTGGTCGCCCGCAAACCGTTCAAGGTCCACACCTGGGTCGATCGCGGCTACTATCGCGTGGGCGACACGATCCAAACGAGCCACTCCGCCCGCACACTCGACGGCAAGCCGGTGCAGGGCGAGGGCAAGATCGTTCTCTACCGCATCAGCTACAAGGACGGCAAGCCGGTCGAGACCGCGGTCGGCACTCGCGACCTGGCGACCAACGCCGAGGGCCGGGCCGACCGGAAGATCAAGGCCACCCGAGCCGGGCAATATCGGATCTCCTACACGCTGACCGACTCGAAGAAACATACGATCGAGGGCGGCTACCTGTTCACGATCATCGGCGAGGGGTTCGACGGCTCGCAGTTCCGCTTCAACGATCTGGAACTGATCCCCGACAAGCGAGAATACGCCAACGGCGAGAAGATCAAGCTGCAAGTGAACACCAACCGGGCCGGCGGCACCGTGCTGTTGTTCGTCCGCCCGGCCAATAGTGTCTATCTCGCGCCGCAAGTGATCCGGCTCGACGGCAAGAGCACCGTGGCCGAGATCGCCGTGAGCAAGAAGGATATGCCCAACTTCTTCGTCGAGGCGGTCA
>JABMRB010000253.1 GCA_013202865.1 Candidatus Nealsoniibacteriota bacterium
CGCGGGGGCAAGCCCCGCGGCTCGCTTTGGAATCGGCGATGGTGGTGGGAAGTGCGGGTTTCAACCCCGGGTGTATTCACCCGGGGCTAAATCGTGCTCGTTGGTATTGCTCGTGGCTGTAGACCTCTACCAACGGCACGTCGAGACGCCATGGGCCGATGCCGGTTCCGTGGATGCGCTTCTGGTAGGCTGGTGTCTCGTTCTTGATGAGCCACGAATCGACCGGGCGGTAGCCGCTGGGGCGACGCTGCATGACGTACCAGCGGAAATGCTCAGGAACATCGACACCGGCCGGACGGCGGATCACTTCCCATTGCCGCAACAGTTCCAGGTTCTCCGCCGACGAGGCCCCGAAACGAATCGCCTCGTCCTTGGCCGTGTTCTCGTGCAACCAATCGACGACCGACCGGTCGAGCCCGTCCCAGTAGTAGGTCGGTTCCATGCCCGCGGCCGTCGCACCGGGCAGACCGCCGATCAGCAGGTTGTAGTAGGAGAGCCACTGCGGGGCGTACCAGGCGAGACTGCTGGCACTTCCGGCAAAGATCAGCACGACCGCGGCAGCAGTTGCGACGCGTGCCCGAACGTTGTTCGCCCAACGTCCGGCGGCCCAACCGAGCACGGCCGCAGAGCCGACGCCGGCCAACACGGCCAGGAAGGCAAAGCTCGGCAGAAACTGCCGCACACCGTCGTGTGGCGGCGTGCCGGGGATCGCTCTGACGATCAGCAGCACGAGCCAGTTGGCCAGGATCAACGTTCCGGCAGCGTGGCGGCCGCGGCTGCGCAGGGTAGACCCGACGCCGACAATCGCCAGCAACAGGATGCCCACCGGCACGGTCACGGCCGTCCAAAAGAGCGTATTGTACCAGGGCAACGGATAGTCGAGGTTGTACATCCGCCCGAGGAACCAGGTCGAGATGTTCAAACCCGGGTTGGCCGCCCGGTTGAGGTTGAGCTGAAAAAATGTGATCCAGCCGGCCAGCGGCACCTGCCACAGCGGCGGGTTGAGCGCAAAGAAGGTGGCCACCGCCACCGGCAACCCCACGGCCAGTGCCTTGCCGGCCGCGCGGTCGCGATACGCAACCGCCCAAAGCACGAACGGCACCGGCGCGATCCAACCGGTGGCCTTACAGCTTAGCGTCATCCCGAGCGCGATCCCCCAAACGACGGCCCAGCGCCAGTTCCGCACGGCCGGTGCAAACGTGGCCCAGGCCAGAATCCAGCAACTGGTCAACGGCCCGTCGAACGACGCGAAATGCGCATGGGCAAACATCCGCGGCAGCAACAACAGCGCTGTCACGGCCCCAACCGCAGCCGTCGCAGAATACTCTCGCCACACGCGGTAGAACATCGCCCCGGCCGCGACGGCAAACAGCATCATCGGCCCGAACCGTGCCGCATCCAACGGCAGCAGCCACCCGCGGGCAAATCGTTGTCCCGCCGCGATCACGATGCCATACAGCGCCGGATGCCCTTCCACGTGCGTCGTGTACTGCCACTCTCCTTGCCAGATTCCTTCCGCCCGATGGATCGCGTTGCCCTCATCCCACACCATCGGCAACCCGGACGACGTGGCCGTCAACAGCACGGCGCAGATACCTGCGACCGCGATGGAGGCGAGCAGCGGTACTTTCGCGCGAGTATGCATTATTTCGTAGGCCAGGGCTTGCCCTGACGAATTAGGCTGACGAGATCGTAGGGAGAACTGGAGAAAGCAGGTAGGAATCTCTATAACGCGGGCGTCGGGGCAAGCCCCGGCCTACGACATCTCCTTCAACTTCTCCGCCTGAAGTTCCAAACATCGCTCGCGTGTGTTGCGGCGGACGGTGGCTTGGGCCTCGGCCCAGGTGATCGTCTCCTGCAACACCCGCCAGCGCTCGGCCGGGTCGCAGTTGGCCTCGCGCTTCTGCTCCTCGAAGCGTTTCAGGTCGTCGTCGAATGTGTCACTCATTTTCTGCTCGTCCGAAAGCCTCACCGGTCACTTCGCAGCCCGGCCTTGATTTGTTTGATCAACTCGTCGTACTCGCGAACTTTGCGGAAATCCTTGGCGTTTCGGGCGGCGGAGGCGAGCACGCGGACGGCGCGGTTCGCGGCGGCGTAGTTCTTCGACTCCATGGCCCGGTCCAACAGTTGCTGGCTGTACTCGACGAGCGTTTGGCGATGCTCCCAGGCCTGGTCCGAACGCCACGCCGCGAACAGCGCCTTGGCCTTCAGCTCCAGCGGGTCGACGACGTAGTCGCGGTCGAGCCGGTCGATGGCCGTGTAGATCGCCGTCGGTTCGCCCAAGTCGGCCGCCATATCCAGGGCCATCGTGTAGGCGGTGAATCGCATGGCTGGCTCGCGCTCGGCCGCGTCGCCGTCGGCGAGCAGTTTGTCGACCAGTTCCGCCTTCACCTCGGCGTCTTCATCGGCCTCCTCCAACTCGGTCCGGTACTGCAAGCGAATCTGCGACTCGGCCTCGGCACAGGCCGCCGCATCCGGCGCGGGAAGCCGCCGCTCAACCGTGGCCGGGGGATCGGGTGCGTCGTCCGGCTCGTGATCGGCAGGTTTGTGTGGTTTCGGCCGGTCGTCGTCACCCGATGGAATCGGCTTATCGTCCGGAGCAGGTTCGACGTCCAGCCCGGCAAGATCGTTTGGTGGATCTCCCGGTGGATCGTCTGCGGGTACCTCGGGCGGCGTTTTCCCGCCGTCAGCCAATTGCTCGTTGGGCCTCTCGGGTTCGTTGGGTTTCTTGGGCAGAACGTCAGGCCCGGGACGCTTCAGCTCGGCCATCAGGGCCTCGCCGCGGTCGCCGGCCTGTTGCCAACGCTCTTGGGCTTGGCGGCGGTCGCCCCGGGCATCCATCGCCAGGAACGTGCCGATGTGAAGCTGCGTGTCCGGATGTCCCTCGAGAAGCCGCCGCTGGGCCAACGCCACCGCCAACGGGGTCGGAAGCTCCTCGGCCGTGAAACTGCGAAGACCACCGGACGACCGAATCGTGAGCACGCCGTCGCCCGCCTCGACAACCATCACTCGCGTGTCACCCACCGCCAATTCCCGGCCGCTTTCGAGCGTGTCGATCTCCCTGCGGACCGACCGCCAGAAGACCTCCAGCGAATCGACCAATTCCGATACGCACCGGCTCTCGTGGATCTCGTCCGGCGAACGGGCCAGCATGGTCGCGGCGTGGGCTTGTCGTCGGGCGGTCGCCACGTCCCGTCGGGCCATCGCAGAACGGGCGGCCGCCAAGGCACCGGCGAGCGTATCGGCGTCCCCGGCCGCATCGTCCCCGGTCGCGTTCATCAGGTCGGCCAGCGTCTGTGGCCCGTCCGGGCGCGGCGCGGGACCTCGCCAGGAAGGAGCCCGTCGCTTGCGAGGACGCGTCCGCACGGTCGACCCACCGGAAGACGAAGGCCCTTGCGCGACGCCATCCCGTTCGCCGTCCGAGGAAGAAACCGTGCGGGAGTTCAACAACACAGCCAGCAGGAGCATGGCCAAGAAGAACGCTGCCACCGAAGTGATCACCACGGCCGTTTGCGACGACTTCCGCCGGTTCGTTCGACCGGCGTGCGTGCCACGGTTATGACGACGTTGTGCATCGGGGGTTTGCATCCAAGAGAGCCTACCCGATCAACCGGTCACCGGACAAGAGCGCCGTCTCACAAATCGAGTCTAGCAAATCCCGTCTGGCAGGAAAGAATCGATGCCGTTGCACCTCCGTGGGCTTCCGCCCTCGGCTAGTAATTATCGCAACAAACACCCAGCCCCAAATCCCAAATCCCAAAACCCAAA
>JABMRB010000254.1 GCA_013202865.1 Candidatus Nealsoniibacteriota bacterium
AGCGTCGAGTGGTCGCCTTGGTCCGGAATTCCGCAGACAAACAGATACCCCATCACGACGTCGGCCATTGCCGTGAAGACGTTCGGCAGCCGCACCAATTCCAGGTACGTGTACCAGGGCGGTTGCGGGCGTTCGTCAAAGTCTGTTTCAACCACGGGTCTGCTTCCAGAATTCGTCCCGCATGGCCAGCACGTTTTCCGGCGGGACATCGTACTGGATATTGTGAACTTGCGTAAAGACCAGCGACGCGTTCGGGCCGAACTCCTCCAGGCGTTGCCGGACGTCGGCGCGGACCGTTTCCGGATCGGACGCGTTCAGCGCGTGTTGCGTATCGCACCCTCCGCCCCAGAAGGCGATATCCCGGCCGAACTGTCGCACCAGATCGGCCGGGTTCATCCCATGGGCGCTGACCTGGACCGGGTTCAGGGCGTCGATCCCGATCTCGATCATCATCGGTACAAAATCCGAAACGGCCCCGCACGAGTGCATCACCACCGGCTTGCCGGCCGCCTTGATCTTACCCACCAGCTCGGCGATGTACGGCATGATCATCTCGCGATAGATGGCCGGCGAGATCATGCTGCCCTTCTGCGTGCCCAGGTCGTCGGTCAGGAAGACGACGTCGCAGTAGTCGCCGAAGGATTCCAGAAACGCATCGACCCGATCCATGTAGACCTGATGCAGCTTGCCCATGATCGCGTGCGTCAGGTCCTTGTCGACCATCAGGTCGATCATGAACTGTTCGAACCCCCGCAACAGCATGCCGGCTTGGGCATAGTGCATTCGCCAAAGCGTGATCACCGCGCGATCGGTCGATTCGTACTGCTGCCGGGCCCGCTCGCGGAGTGCATCAAACGGCTCGTCGTAGACGTAGGAGAAGTCCCAGCGGTCGAACAGCCCGTCGAAGCGGTCCAGGTCGGCCGGTTTGCTCACCTCGGCCAAGGGGGCGCCGATCGGGTCGTGGTAATAGGCGTCGGCCGCCCGCTTCGCGTAGATCACACCCTGAGGGCTCCGCACGACCGACGACCCGTCGGGCAGGTCCTCCACGTCGAACTTCTCCGGCATGATCAGATCGACGCCGAACGGGGTCTTCCAGAGTTTCGTCTCCTGGGAGCCGAACCAGAGCGGCTCGGCGTCGACGCCCAGGGCGTCCATCACGTCGGTGCCGGTCTGGGCAACGAGTTGGATCAGACATCCGCCGTCGATCGGCCCGCCGGGAAGTCCCATCAGCTCGCGGAGCTTTTTGTAGGTGATGACGTGGATGCTCGTGCAATCGGTCCCGCCGATGTCCAGCGGGATGCAATCTGCCGGCTGGCGATTGAGCGTTGCCAGGATGCGTTCGCGACCGGTCACGTTGGTTCTCCGATGGTTACATGATCGATTCGAGGTATGCCTTGGCTATGCGGCCGGCCTCGTCGGGGTCGTCGATGTAGGGGTACAACTCGACGGTAATCCACCCATCGTAACCGGTCTTGGCGATCTCGGCCAGGGTGGCAGCCAGATCGATCGCTCCGCTACCGGGGATCAGATGGTCGTGCCGCCGCGTGGCGCCGATGTCCTCAATGTGGTAGTGCTTCGTGTGCGGGGCCATTCGCGCGACCCAGTCCTGGGGATCCTCACCGACACAGAACGCGTGGCCGATATCGAAATTCAACCCCAACCAGGGCGAGTCGATCCGCCCGGCAAACTCCAGATACTGCTCGAACCGCTCGATCAACAGCCCCGGCTCCGGTTCGATCAGCAGGAACACTTCGAGGCTCTCGGCCAGTTCGACGCACGGCATGATTTCTTCGTAGAAGACCTTGGCAGCATGGCTCCATGGCCGTGCATCGCCGAGCGGGCCGCCCGGCTCCGTTTGGATCGACGCCGCCCCCAACTCTTTGGCAAACTGCAGCGTCCGTTTGGTGTGTTCGCGGCGGATCGCCCGATAGTCCGGGTCGGGCTCGATCCACGACGGATGCCAATACGGCTGCCGCGGGTCGGCCACGGCGTTCATCATGAAGCCATTGACGTTGGCGATCGCAAGGTTGTGTTTCTCAAGGCAATCGCGGATCGCCCGTTTCCGCTCGTCGAGCAACCCGGCCGGCCACGCATGCGGCACGTCCGCCAGCAACTCGAGACCCGTGTATCCCAGGGCGCTAATCCGCGCAATCGTCTCCTCAATGGAAAAACTCGTGTAGGCGTTGGAACTGTAGGCGAGGGGCATGGGGGGAGATTTGGGATTTGGGATTTGGGATTTGGGATTTGGGATTTGGGATTTGGGATTTGGGAT
>JABMRB010000033.1 GCA_013202865.1 Candidatus Nealsoniibacteriota bacterium
CAACACGTCCGTGGGCTTCCGCCCTCGGCTAGTGGCTCTCGTGATAGAGACATGACTCCCAATCCCCAATCCCAAATCCCAAATCTCAAATCCGACCGTCGCGAGGCCGCGCTGCGGTTCCTGTTTGGCCGAATCGACTACGAACGGATGACCGCCGTGCCCTACCGCCAGCAGGAGTTCAAGCTGGACCGGATGCGGGAACTCGTCCGCCGGCTCGGCAGCCCGCACGAGCAAATGCCGATCGTCCACATCGCCGGGACCAAGGGCAAGGGGTCGACCGCCGCGATGATTGCTGCCGTGCTCACTGCGGCCGGCTACCGCACCGGCACATTTACGTCACCGCATCTCCAGCGGATCGAGGAGCGATTGGCCGTCGACGCTCAGCCCTGTCCGTCCGGGGAGTTCGTCGAGTTGGTCGAACGGATCGCGCCGGTGGTGGAGGAGATGGACCGCCTGGCCGTTGCGTGCGATCCACCCGAGATGGGCCCGACCTACTTCGAGATCACCACCGCGGCGGCCATGCTGCATTTTGCCCAACGCAAGGTCGACGTGGCCGTGCTGGAGGTGGGGCTCGGAGGCCGGCTCGATTCGACCAACGTCTGCATGCCGCAAGTGGCAGTGATTACCAGCATCAGTTTCGATCACACCCGACAATTGGGCGGTACGCTCGATTTGATCGCCCGGGAGAAGGCCGGTATCATCAAGCCGGGCGTGCCGGTGGTCAGCGGCGTGATCGAGGACGAGCCGCGTAGCGCGATCCGCGAGATTTGCCACCGGCGCGGCTGCCGGCTGATCGAGCGGGGCGTCGATTTCGATTATGATTATCGTGCAGCGAAAGACTTGCAGCGCGGGCCGGCCTGTGGCGAACTCGACTTCCGGTACACGGCCGACGGATCGGACGCAACCACGCATTTTCCGCTCGCGTTGCCCGGGCCGCACCAGGCGGCCAACGCCGCGGTCGCCCTGGCTACGTTGGGGGAGCTTGGCCGGATCGGCTGGGACTTGCCCCAGGAAGCGGTTCGCACGGGATTGAGCGGGACGGTTTTTCCAGCCCGGGTGGAAGTGGTTGCCCGGCGTCCGGCGATCGTCGTCGACGCGGCCCACAACCCGGCCTCGATCGCCGCGTTGGCCGGCACGCTTCGCGAGAGTTTCTCGGTTGCCCGCCGCCTGCTGTTGTTTGCCGCCACACAGGAGAAGGACGTCCGCCGCATGTTGCAGCACCTGCTGGAGGACTTTGACAAAGTGCTCTTCACACAATACCTGAGCAACCCCCGGGCGATGCCGCCGGAAGAGGTGGCGTCGATCGCTCGGGAGCTGACCGGTCGGCAATACGACGTGGTGGCCGATCCGTCCGACGCACTAAGCCAGATTCGCCGGTCGGCCGGTCCGGACGATTTGATTTGCATCACCGGTTCGTTTTTCATTGCTGCCGAACTTCGCCGCCAACTCGTGCCCGGCGCGTAACGCCCGGCACCTGCCGACTACCCACCGACGCTTTCATCCGCTATCCATCCGACCTGGGAGAGTACGCCATGCTTACTGGTTATCGTATTGCCATCCACGCGGCGGCGCTTGTGACGATCGTGTTTATTACCGGCCTGCCTGCCTTGGTGCAAGGAGCCGCGGCCGAGCCCGACGAAACGATCGCGGCCCTGGAGGCGCGGGTGGCCGATTTCCTCGAGGGCGTCTCCGGCGGACCGCCCCAGAGTGCCTATGACGAACTACTCGCCGGCAGCGAGTTGTTGAAGCAGAAGGAGGCCCTGGTCGAGCTGGTCAAGCAAACGGCCGAGCTGGACGGCAAGTACGGCCGGTACAAGGGATTCGAGCGGATCGCCGCGCGGCGTATCGGCAGGGACCTCGTGTTGATGCGATATCTCTACAAATGCGAGAATTTCCCGGTCGTCTGGTACTTCGCCTTCTATCGCACCGCCGGCGAAGGCCTCACCGAGAACGGCGACTGGCGCGCCGTCATCGTCCGCTTCGACACCAACCTGGAACTCCTCGGGTTCAGCCCCAACTAACCATTTAGCCCCAGGTGAACATTTAGCCCCGGGTGAACATTTAGCCCCGGGTGAACACACCCGGGGGGGGCACGAGAAACTTGCCCCCGGTGTATTCACCGGGGGCTAAATTGGTACGGCCCCCATGATTTAGCCCCGGGTGAACACACCCGGGGGGCACGAGAAACTTGCCCCCGGTGTATTCACCGGGGGCTAAATTGGTACGGCCCCCATGATTTAGCCCCGGGTGAACACACCCGGGGGGCACGAGAAACTTGCCCCC
>JABMRB010000034.1 GCA_013202865.1 Candidatus Nealsoniibacteriota bacterium
GATTTGATCGGCGGAAACCGAATGTTGTAGCATTCACCGTGTTTTCGCGCAAAGCCTTCAAATCTTCAACCCCACCCGCGAGCGAATTTCCCGACTTTTTTCGAGATCAAAAACTTTCCTGACAGACACTAGCTAGTCGCCAGGGCCATGTAGTCGAAGTCGGCCACGCCGACGGCCAGGGCCTTCAAGGCGAGCGTCTCGACCACACCGTTGTAGCCGACCGTTGCGTCGGTGGCCGGCAAGAACAAAACACCCTCGTGGTTATAGACTTCCTTACGGAAGGCCAACCCGGATTCCGTGTCGCCAGCGTAGTTCGACGACAGGGTGATTGTATCGCCGTCAATCGAGTCAATCCGGTAGGGTACGTAACGGCCAGCCGATGTGGTTGTGACGACAGGGACAATGTACTGGTCGAGGTCGCCGGCAAAGTCGGTGCCACTTCCCGTAACGGTCGGGCTGCCGTTCTCGACGCTGATCGTGCCGTAGCCCGTAATCGCGCCGTAGGTAACCGGCTCGGTCCAGGGGTCGCTGCCTGCACGGTACGTCGGCCAGACGTTGATTGAGCCGGCCCAGTACAAGATGCCCTCGTGGTCGCTCTCGTGCGCCATCCAGGGCATCACACGATAGTGCAGGACCGGGAAGTCGAGTGCCCAAAACGGTCTCGCTGTGCTGTTGTACGAGTCAGTCAGCGCCGTGTAGAGCCACGTACTGTTACCGTCCGCCTGGAGCGTGGCGATCGCACTGGCCGAGTACATTGTCAGGTTGCTGACCCAGATGTTCGTTCCCGACTCTAGATCGTCCATGTCCTCGTCGGCCACCTGGTAGTGGGAGTGAACCACAAGCGACTCGATCGTGTCGGACGCCCGCAACGCTGGCCCCCATAAGGCGACGTAATCGGACCCGGCGGCGGTATATGGCTCATCGGACAAGTAGACGACCGCTAGCGCGTCGGGCCGCTTGATGGCCGCCACGCCAACCTCATCTGCCGCAATCCACGCGTCGTAGTATTCTGTCTCAGGGGAAGTAATTGGTTCAGCGGTATAGCCAGCAGGTCTTGTTATACTAAACACCGATGGATGGTAGGCGTCGATGTGCGTTTGGGCGGCGGTGATGTTGGCCGACGAAACCGCCCAGGTTAGGCTGCTGCCGTACGGGCGAAACGTGATATTGTCATCGAGCGCCGACAGCCGGTGGTTGCTCATTATCGTGTTGCCCACCGCGCGGGCGGCCGTCCAATCGTCGGCGCCCCACCCATCTGCCCCGGCGAAAGCAGCGTTGTCGCCGTAACTTATCCGCCAGATCGGCCCGCCAAAATTGGTTCGCAGCGCAGCCGTCATCGGCAGGCCGAAGGGTGCTACGGTCAGCGTAACGTCAATCTCGACGTCGTCTTGGCCGTCGGCAGAGACGGTCACTGTGCCGGTGTACGTGCCCGCGGCTGTCGTCGACGGCACCCTGACCTCGACCCAGAGCGTGTGTGTCTGATTGGCTGGAAGCGTGTAGGGGAACGCCTGATAAGTCGCGCCGGCCTCAATGTCGTCACCGCTGACCGGGTGGCGGGCCGGGATGAGCGGACCGGGATACCATCCCGTGCCTTCGGTCGCTGTGTGCGTGTGGTAGGTCTCTTGGACGACCTCCAGTTGGTGGGCGCGGTACGTCCAGACGTTGGTCGCGGCGATCGTGCCGGCGCTACCGGTCAAGGCGGAGGCGGTCAGGTTGACGGCAGAGACGCCCGATGTCGATCGCAACAAGACCTGGAAGCCCCGGGTTTCGTTTCCCGCCGCGGCCAGCGCCACCGTGGTTCCGCTGCCGGCGGCCTGGTCGCGTTTGTAGCGGATTGTGTCGGCCTCGGTCCAGACGGTAATGTCCCGCGCGACGGTCGAGAATCGTAGCGGAGCATCCTCTTGCAACACAAGTGCGTCGGGGTGAGAAAGCAAGACGTCCGCATCGCCCGCTAGCAACGCACGACTCCACAACGCGACGTCCGTGATCTCGCCATCCAGCCCGCGGGTGTTATCGGTCCGGTTACCGATCCATGCCGTGGCCGATGACGCAGTGAGAAACCCGTAGGCGGCGGCCGATGAACCCAGACACCGCCCATTAGCGTAGATGGTGTATCGCGCTCCGTCGTACGTCCACAAGACCTGATACCAGACTCCCAACGCAAGCGGTACGGAAATGCTGCTATCGAAATTGCCGCCGGAACACACGCAGGCAATCCCAACGCCTGTCGCGCGTGCATAAAACGCAAACTGCCCGTTGTAGACCCTGTCAATGATGCGCGGATAGCCCGACGTGTAATTGTTCAGTTTGAACACCGCCCAGCAGCTAATCGGCCGGCCGTCGAACGCATCGCCCAGATCGGGGATCTCTACCTTTTCCGTGAGGCCGTCCAGAGCCAGCCCCCAACCGTTGGGCATCATTGCCCAGTTGCTCGGGTCCATATTGGTAAAGGTCCCGATATGATTGCCTCCGCTGGCGTCCTTCGTCTCGATCCCGGTCGGGCCGTCGGGTCCGTGCCAGTTGAGAACCAGGTCTTCTTGTAATGCGGGGAACACAAACGGCATTATTGGCTCTCGTCAATCAGCGGCGTGAACGTGATTTTGTGGGAGTCTTCGTCGCCTTCCAGGGCTTGGTCGGCCTTGTTAATCAACACGGGGCAGCCGTATCGGGTCGGTGGCGTGAAGGGGGCGAAGACTTGGGTTTGCACCGTGCCGTCGGCATCGGCGGTCAACGAGAGGCACCCGATCGGCCTACCAAGTTGCCTCTTCCACTCATCGACTTCTCCAGCTTTATAGGCGGCGTCGGTGCCCGTGGCCCCGCCGGGGAACGTCGTATTGTCGCGACTGGCCGCCCAATAGAGTTCGAGGCACCGTCCGGCCGTCGGCGCGACGTCCATATTGACCTCCAACGTAACGGCGTAACGACGCGCGAACGTCGCGCCCAGGTCGCCCTTGACGCCGCAACGTCCGGCGTCCACTGCCAGGCCGGCAAGCGTGATGGCGTAGTCACCGCCAGAGTTCTTCCAGACCTTATCGGTCCCCTGCTTGACAAGTAGTTCGTTAGCCATGGCTTACCTCCGATTGTGTCTTGAGTAATCTCTTCTATCCGCTCAACGGTTGATGTGCAGCAGCTTGCCGAGATGATCCAGCATCGCGCCGCAAGCTATGCACTTGGGCGGCGACGGCTTCGCGTACTCGTGTTTCGGAACCCGCTGCCGATTGCCACACAAGCGGCATTGGCTGTTCGGCCCGCGCGGTCGGCGGTGCCTGGGGCGCGGTGTCTTCGGTTTGCGATGTTTGCGATTCACTACTCACCTCGTTTTCGCGTTCGCCCTGCGCGGTTCACTTCGAGTGTCACCTTGCCTTCGCGGAGATATTGGCTGAACGTTTCCCGACAGCGTTTCGATGGCCAGGGTCGCTTGGTACGACGCAGGATGGGCCGCTCTTCCTCGGCAGCGAGAGCGCCCTCCAACACATCTGATATTCCCTGCCATCCCGGCGGTGTCGACCGGTTGCGGCGGATGCGGCTGATTATCTCCACGACTCGCTGCTCGGCCTCTTCCGGTGAGAGCGGCTGGTCTGGTGTAGGGCCCAAGAGTTTGCGGAGCCGGGCTCGCACGGGGTCTCTTTTCGCGCCGGTCCCACCGCGGCGTTGACGGGCGGTAGCCGCCCCTTTGCCTAGCGAATACGGATCGCAATCAACCCACGGCTCCATGCCGCGGTCGGTACAACCGAGCATCCAGGCCGCGACCCTGCCGACCCGATCCTCCGACCACGGCTTGCCGTTGGCCGTTACTTCGCCACGCTGCTTGAAGTCGAGCCAGACGGGGCGAATACCACAGATGGCTCGCTGGCCTCGCATGATGCCCCAGTGGACCCGGGCGCCAATCTCGCGACACAGGACCCGCTCGTACTCGTCGTGCTGGTAGTTGCGTTTGCCGCCCCGCCAAACGAGTTTGTAGCCGGGGATGGGGCGGCCGTGTTTGTAGGCGCCACGGGCCCTTAGACTTTCCTTTGCGTCGATGGACGCCTGGACCCTCTGAGCCTCAGTGAACTGGCCGGCCAACGCCGACGCTGTTGGGTCGAGGTGATCGACCGCCCGGGACAAGTCAACGGGTTGCAATCCCACCTCTTCGACGTAAAGCCACACCTCGCGTTGCCCCAGTCGGATGAGTGTGTTGATTTGCTCACCGTCATCTCGGCCAAGGTGGTCCATTCGCTGGACGATCAACCGGTCTCCGGGCTGGATGCGTTCCATGAGTCGCTTGAACTCGGGTCGGCCACAGCAACACGCACCTGGGGCGGATTGCACTGCGTCGACGAAGAGGTTGCTGTCAATCCAGGAGGGTAGGTTGTCGCACAGGCTCGGCTGGATATTCAGCGCGGCCCTGGTGAGATTTTCGGCCTGCGCGTCGGGCGAGCCCCCTTGTTTGCCGGAGGGCGCCTGGCCGTACGCCCAGAGATTCCAGGCAGGGGCTTGACTCGCCGGCTCTGTTCGGTTGTGTTGGACGTCAATCATGTTTGGTTGCTTTCGTAGTGGGCTACCCGGTCGACGCCGCGGTAATCGCGGGCAACCGGTGTTTGGGGCGGTCATTCAACAACAGGGGATTGCCAGGGGGCATCGTCTCGTTGGACGCTGGTGGTCGGGAAACGTAATACTGGGGTGACCCCGCAGTTCAGGGGGGGGTGGGCTGCGGGCGTAAGCGTGGCAGAAAGAGGCGTTTCCCGGGGGGCTGGAGTTGGAACCCGTTTTCACCATCATCCTGCCACCCCACTTTCTGCGCCGTCCTGCGGAAAGCTGTCGCTGGCCTTCTGCACGAACGGTTTACCCATGGGCTTTGGTGCCGGCGGGGTCCCGTCGCCGCTCGACTTCGGTGGGAAGATGCCGCGCCACCGGTTTGCGGTCGAGAGGTCGATGGCTTGGATAGAGGTGGGCTCGCCAAGGCGCTTGCACTCGTTGAGGAGCTTGGTGACCGCCAGCTTGGTCAACGGCTCCTTGATGTCTCGCCGGTGCTGGCAGAATTCAAGCCAGGATTGCCGGAATGGGGGTGAATCGAAGGGAAGAGAAACGGTGTTTGGGTCGAACTTCGGCTCGTTCTTTTTTTCCTTCTTCGTCGCCCTTTTCTTCCTTGATTCTTTCAAGGGTTCTTTCAAGGGTTCAGTACGCGTTCCTGTCACGGGAACAGTCCGTTCCTGTAGCGGGAACAGTCCGTTCCTGTAGCGGGAACAGTCCGTTCCTGTCACGGGAACAGTTGCCCTCGTCTTGACTGTTCCTGTCACGGGAACAGTTGCCCTCGTCCCCCCCACCACTGTCTGCGGCTGCCGTGGGGTCGGTGAGCATGTACCTGTTTCCACACCCCGGGCGACGCTCCACCACAAGCCAGCCGGCCGCCTCTAGCAGGTTGGTGTCCTCCCACGCGTGATCGCGCCTGATCCCCAGGTCCTTCCCGATTGTCGTACGCTTCGATGGTGGCGAGTCGTTCGTCGCCGGTCGACCACCATCCGACCAACTGCGTCAGCCGACGCTTTAAGGTTGAAAAGTCGGACCATTCGGTCCTGCCGATCCCCCGGGCTCGGGCGGCGTCTTCGATCAAGTCTTGTAACCGCGGTTCGATTGCGATCATTGCGGCCCAGTCGAGGACGCCTCGGTCGAGGTTAGCCGGTCCCAACACGGCGTCGGTCGTCTGGGTGGTTGATTCGATTTGGTTTTCCATTTCGTTCTCCGTAACAAACCTCCAACCCGACCCACCGCGCGAACGGCAGGCCGGGTCGAGAATGATTCGGTTGCAACCTCCGCCGCGCGCCACCCTACATCGCGCAGTCTGCCTATAGTGTCAGGTGAAGCGGTCTCGCGACGATGA
>JABMRB010000255.1 GCA_013202865.1 Candidatus Nealsoniibacteriota bacterium
CTCTTGCACGTGCAGCGGGACGGGATAGTAGATCTCCGTGGCCACGTTGTGGTCCTTCAAATGGGCCCGCAGTTCGTCGCGGTTTGGGACACGGATCACGAACTGGTTGTAGATGTGGCGCCCGTCGGGTACGACGTACGGCAACTTCACGAGCCCATCTCTCGTCAAACCGGCTTCCTCGAACAACCGGCAATACGTTTGGGCGTTTGCCCGTCGGCCGGCGGACCAGTCGTCGAGGTGCGGGAATTTCGCGTTGACGACCGCCGCCTGAAGCGCGTCGAGCCGGAAGTTTCCGCCGACGGCCGAATGGTAGTATTTCGGTTTCGACCCGTGTAAGCGGAGGATCTGTAGTTTCTCGCCGCGATCGGCGTCGCAAGTAACGACCATCCCCCCGTCGCCGGCGGCGCCGAGGTTCTTCGAGGGGAAGAAGCTGAAGCACCCGTAGTCACCCATCGAGCCGGCACGACGTCCCTTGTACTCCGCGCCGATCGCCTGGGCGGCGTCTTCGATTACCGTCAGGCTATGTCGCTTGGCGATCTCCAGGATCGGGTCCATGGCGGCACATTGCCCGTACAAATGAACGGGGATGATCGCCTTGGTTTTGTCGGTAATTCGGTTCTCGATTCCGCCCGGATCGATGTTGTAGGTCTTCGGGCAGATGTCGACGAAGACCGGCGTGGCACCCAGCCGGGCAATCGAGCCGGCCGTGGCGAAGAACGTGTAGGGTGTGGTGATCACTTCGTCACCGGGCCCGATTCCTTCGGCCATCAGCGCGATCAGCAGCGCGTCGGTGCCGGACGAAACGCCGACGGCGTGATCGCAATTGCTGTACTGGGCCACATTGGCTTCGCACTGCTTGACGGTGGGCCCGAGAATGAACCACTGGCTATCGAAGACGGCCTCGACGGCCTGCATCACTTCGTCCTTGACGGTTGCGAATTGCGCCTTCAGGTCCAGAAGCGGTACGGAAATCTGTTCGGACACTTGACTCTCCATGTTCTGTGGGGAAGGAGGCCGGCTTCTCGTGGTGTAGGCGTCTCGCCTGCACGGTACCACAGGCGGGACGCCTGTGCCACGACTTTGTCAGCGGCTCCTTACGATTCCTTGTCGATTTGCGGAACTTGATCGACGGCGTCTTCCAACTCGCGTACCCGCCCGTCTTCGAGCAGGTAGGCCTTCTCGCACGTGGGACAGGTGGCCGTCCCGTTTTCGTCGAATTGCAGCCGCTCTCCCGCCCGGCTCATCCAGCCGATCGGTTTGGCGGGCACACCGGCGACCAGCGCGAACGGCGCCACGTCGCGGTTGACGACGGCGCCGGCGGCGACGAAGGCGTACTCACCGATGGTCGTACCGCAAACAATCGTGCAGTTGGCGCCGAACGTGACGCCGCGCCGGACGTGCGTCGGCCGGTACTCGCTCTTGCGGGAGATTTCGCTTCGCGGGTTCATCACGTTGGTGAAGACCATCGACGGCCCGCAGAACACACCGTCTTCCAACGTCACGCCGTCGTAGACCGACACGTTGTTCTGAATTTTCACGCCGTCTCCGATCACCGCCGTGGAGGATACGAGCACGTTCTGGCCGATCGAGCAATTCTGCCCGATCTTAGCATTTTTCATCACGTGGGAGAAGTGCCATATCTTGCTGCCTTTGCCGATCGAGCACGGCTGGTCGACGCAGGCCGTTTCGTGGACGAAATAGTCCCGGCTGTCGGAAGCGGCGGGTTGCAGCGAGGCGGCTTGCAACGGGGCATTCGTCGCGGGTCCCTTCTCCAGCGATTTCTGGCAGGCGTCCAGCACGCGGAGCACGCGTAACCCCTCGTGGCCGTCGGTTAGCGGAGTTTTCCGCTCGGCAACGCAGTCGAGGAAATGGCGACATTCGTTCTTCAGCGGCTCGGCCGGTGCCAATTCCACTTCGACGGCCTCCTCCTTGACCGCCTTAGGGGTTCGACCGGCCCAGTCGACGTGATGCGGATAGAGGCAGAGTTTCTTCTCGGCCGTATCGTCGAACACGGCCATTTTGTCGGTGCCGACGACGACCAGTTTCTGCTCCTTCAGCGGGTGTAGCCAACTGACGAAGATATGCCCGGTGACGCCGCTGCGAAACTTCAGCCGGCTGAGCGTAACGTCGACGACCCCCGGCGTGAGGTAGCTTTGCCCGTCGGCCTCGACGGCGATCGGCTCCTCGCCGAGCAAGTGCAGGATGATGGAAATATCGTGGGGTGCGAAGCTCCAGAGGATGTTCTCCTCGGTCCGAATCAGGCCCATGTTCAGGCGGTTCGAGTAGCAATAGAGGATCCGCCCCAGAGCTCCCTCGTCGATCAATTGGCGAAGCTTGACGACGGCCGGATGATACAGCAGGATGTGACCGACCATCAGGATCCGCGATTGACTTTCGGCCAGCGCGACGAGTTGCTCCCCGTCGACGGCGGTTAGCGCCAGGGGCTTCTCGACGTAAACGTCCTTGCCGGCCTCGAGGCACTTGCGAACCACGTCATAGTGGGTTGCGGCGGGGGTAGCCACCGCCACGCAACGGATTTCCGGGTCTTTGAGTACGTCTTCAAGGTTGTCGGTAAAGGCGGGCGGATCGCCGTGGAACTTCAACGAATCGCGTCGCGAGGGGTCCGCGTCACAAATGCACCTTAGCGCGCCGAGTTCGGAGAAGACGCGTACCAGGTTCTTGCCCCAGTAGCCACATCCGATAACGGCCGTATCGATATTCATTACATTAGTCCCGTGTCGAATTGTCGCTTGTCGTGGAAATCGCCGGAGACCGCAAGGGGTCGATTGCGATCATTGAGGCCGGAAATCGCTGCGTCTTGAAGTCGCTGCGTCTTGAAATCGCTACGTCTTGAAATCGCTACGTCTTGGGGGCTCCCGCCGGAGCTTCTTCGGCGACGCTTACGGGGCCATCCGAAGGGACCACGTATTCCGGGACGATTTCGTGCAGCTTCGTTCGGAGTTCCTGCTCAGGCGCGTGGATCAACTGTTCGAGTTCTTCGATCACACGGCGAACTTCGGAGAGGGCGTACGGGCGGTGGTAAGCGGCCCGCAGCTTGGAGTGGGCGGTGGGGAGGGTCTGCTCTTCGTCGAAATAGAGTTCCTCGAAGAGCTTCTCGCCGGGGCGCATGCCGGTGTACGAGATTTCGATTGCGTGTTCGGGAAGGCCGCTCAGCCGGATCAGATCGTGTGCGAGGTCGACGATTCTGACGGGTTCCCCCATTTCGAGCACGAATATTTCGCCTCCACTTCCCATCGCTGCTGCCTGGAGCACCAACTGGGACGCCTCGGGAATCGTCATGAAGAATCGCGTCATCCGGGGGTCGGTCACCGTAATCGGGCCACCGCGGCGAATCTGTTTCTGAAACACGGGAACCACGCTGCCGGCGCTGCCGAGCACGTTTCCGAAGCGAACGACCATGTACTTCGTGGAGGATTCCTGAGAAATGGTGTGGATGTATCGTTCGGCGATTTGCTTCGAGACCCCCATCACGCTGGTGGGATGGACGGCCTTGTCGGTGGAGATGAACACGAAATTCCGCACACCGAACTCGTCTGCCAGATCCGCCAGACACTTCGTACCGCAGACGTTGTTCTTGATCGCTTCGCCCACGTTGAGTTCCATCAGCGGCACGTGTTTGTGGGCAGCGGCGTGGAAGACGACCTCCGGGCGGTACTGCTCGAAGATCTGATGCATCCGTTGCGAGACCGTCACGTCACCGATGGCCGTGTGCAACTCGGTGGAGGTTTCCAGTTGCCGCAGTTCGTTGTCGATCTCGAAAATACGATTTTCGCCACGGCCGACCAACATCAGCGACTCGGGGTTGAACTTCAACACTTGTCGGCAGATTTCTGACCCGATGCTGCCTCCGGCGCCGGTGACGATGACGCGGCGCCCTTCGAGCAGCTTGTCGATGCTCTGGGTATCCAGCACGATCGGATCGCGTCCCAGCAGGTCGTTGATTTCGATATCCCGCATTGGCACGTGGTGGTCACCGTGGAAACGGTCTTCTTCAGGGCGGATAATCTTCAGGTTGAGATGGGATTCCTGGCAGGCGTCCATCAGTTTCCGCATCCGCTTGCCGGAGAGCATCCCCGACGTGACCAGGACGTCGGTTGCCTGATAGGCTGCGGCGATCTCGCGGATGTCCTCAACGCGGCCGAGCACGGAGATCTGTCCCAGCCGCGATCGCGTGTTCTTCCCGTCGACGGCCAGGCAGCCTTTGATGCGGTACGGAAGCTGGAAGTTGGAGTGGATCTGATGGGCAAGGATTCCGCTGCGCAGGTCGGCCCCGACTAACAATGCCCAGCGGTTGTCGTCTTGGCGGAGGATCGGTCGAAACTGTTCTCGAAAGAGCCGCCAACTGGCCTGCAGCCCGCCAAGCAGTACAAACGAGAACACGCTGTCGAGCACCAGTACCACGCGCGGAATTTGCATCTCGTAAGCGGGCCCGAGAAAGCGGGCGTCCAGCAGGAAGTGGTCGATTGCCACGATCACGAACAGCGACACGATGAATCCGCGGGCCATCGCCACCAGATCGGAGAACGTGACGTACGACCACCAGCCGTCGAAGTGCCCCAGGAGAAAGAAGACGGTCAGTTTCACGCCCACGATCCAAGGCAGGCTCTTCCAGAACAGGTCCATCGCATCGGCGTCGACCTGGAAGTCGAACCGCAACCCGAACGCCAGCAAGTAGACCATTGCAAAGAAGGCCGCGTGCGCCGCCGCCAGCAGCCAGACTCTCCGCGCCGTCAGCCGGTTGCCGATTCGGAGAATCAGGCGCCCAATACGAACCGGGAAACTATGCGCCGAGTTGCCGTTGGTATCCGCCGACGTCGCACCGGAGGACAAACCAAAGGACGAATTTCCGGCTCGGCCGTTGCTTCCGGGTCCATCTTGCTTGTTCAGTCTTACCTGTGACATGGAATCAGTGATGCTCACTCGCGGTATCATCGACAATGCATAAGCTCAAGCCGCCGAGGCCGAGGTATTCGACTTGGGAAAGGGAGAGTCAGCGAACCGGTTCTCCACTTCTTCTTCTCCACGACGAATGCCTCGTTCCGATAATAGCGATTGGTCCGAATGGACTCCGTATTCTAACGGAGAAGTCTGAGTGTGTCAATTACCGGACTCCCGCCGCCGCCGCAAAACCGGGCAAGCCGGACTGCAGCGCACACTCCGTCCCCGTGGGTAGCACGTCTACACAAGGCCGGGCTAGCCCAAACGGTGTTCCATCGGTCGCCACGTTTGACAGTTCCGGTTTCCGCCGGATAATCCGCCGTCGGGGGCGACTTAACCCGACCGCGTGTGTTGCACTCGCAACGCAGCAACTCGGGCAAGTTCATCACGGATGCAAGTTGAGTGCCCTTGGATCAAAAAACGGCTTAAGGGGGCAAAACGGGGCAGGCTGTGCGGGTTGTATGGCTTCTGACGGCACCTGCCCGGTTACTCTTCGTTGACGATATGCAACACGTTGTTCACTCATCGCGTCACACTAAGGTGCTACTTGGACGGCTTCTCCTTCGGCACCCAATCGCGACCGGGTTGGTTGAGCCAGTTGAAGACGTCTTGACAAAGCTTCTCCAGCCGGAGCCGGGCCAACTCCTTGTCGCTGGAAGTCGTGTACTTGGTGTACACGAGGATTTTCATCAGCGGGGGTTTGACTGGTTCGCCGAACCACTTCCTCCGGACCGTGCCGAGGCTCCACCGGTCAAAGACCAGATCGTCGCCGAGCTGATACCAGTAGGCGATCATCCCGCGGCCCCTCTCCTTGTGTTCCCAGGAGGCAAGCTTAACGCTGACGATCTTCTTCTTGCCCTTGTTGTCGACAACGTCCAGGTCCAAGTCGGACGCATCTTTCTGCACCCACCCCTGTCGACTGTAACAGGTTATCGGGTTGTGCGCCACGCCGAACGCATACTCCTTGAACGCGGCAACGTGAAGGGTGACGTAGTTGCCTGCATCGTCCACGTACACCCGATCGATAGTCTCATCTGCGTTCACGGCCTGGGTTATCTCCGGGTCGACTTCGGTTATTTCGCCGCGCCACGACGTCACGGAGCCATCCGGGGCGTCCAGGTCCAAGACCATCGGGAACTCTTTGAGTCTCCAATCGGGGAGGCTGTCCGCCGAAAGGGTTCCTCGCAGCAGCAGGGCAGTGCCCCAGGCCGCGATGACCATCAGGGTCAGGACGATAAGGCGAATGGTCGTGTTCATGGGAAATGGGTCTCCTAAGGCCCGGCAGGCTCGTTCGCATCGGGGTGCGAACGAGTCCCGCCGGATGGACGGTTTATGCCGTCGGGGTCGGTTCGTACGTCAGGTCGGCGACGCCGATACTCTCGGTCGGTCCGGTCACAACGGCCTCGATGTGCTTTACGCCGAACGCATCAAGGATATCGCAGGCGGCGGCGATCTTGTCGGCCCGGCTTACGTCGCGGAACACGGAGAGAATCACCGTGTCGACGTGCTGACTGACGAATCGCGTGTCGGCCACCGGCAGGATCGGGCTGCTATCGATTACGACGAACTCGTACTCCTCGCGGAGCTTAGCCAGCAGGGCGCCGGCGGCGCCGTTGGCCAAGGCGGTCAGCGAGAGCCGGTCGTAGCGCCCGGCGGTCACCACGAAGAGGTTCTCCGCACCCGTTTCACTGGGCACTTCGCTGATGTTGCTTTCGCCGCGAAGCGCTTCGCAAACGCCCGGTTGCAGGGGCAGGCCGAACACGCCGTCGAACGCCGGGCGCCGCAGGTCGAAATCGACCAGCACGGTCCGCCGGTTGCTGCGTGCCAGACTCATGGCCAATTGCGTGGCTAGCGACGTCTTGCCTTCACCCGTGGTAGCACTGGTGACCAGGATGGTGCGGGACTGATCCCGTTCGGCCTCGTGTAACAGCCTCGCGGCCACGCCGTCGATCGATTCAGCCAGTCGCGTCTGCCAGAGGTTGTGCGTTCGCGTCGGGGAACCGAGGCTCTGCATGATTCGCGCGGGAATCACGGGGATCGAGCCAAGCACGTCGACGCCGAGTCCCTGCGAAACGTCGCTGGCGGTGTTCACGCGGTGCATCCGCGAGTCCCACCAGACGACCAGGCCGCCGGGCAGGCAGAGGCCGAAAATCATTGCGACCAACGACAACGCCACCCGCGCGACCCCGTTGACGGGGATCTGCGGCTCTTCGGCGTCTTGAACCTTGCGAATTCGCGAATTTGCCCGCAATTCGACTTGGAGCCGATCGCGTTCTTCAGCGATGCCGCCTTGCAGGAGCTTGATGTTGTCGATTTCGGTCCGCATCATTTCCAGGTCGACGGAGAACTCACCGAGCCGCTGGGCTTCCAGCCGCCTCGTGTCCACTTCCGCTTTGAGTTCCGTTTCCTGTTCGGCCAGGAACGCGGACTGCGCCTTCAGTTTCTGGACTTCCCGCCTGAACTCCGTGCGATCCACGGCGCGGATCTCTTCACGCACTTCGGCGGCCAATCCTTCGACTTGCGCCTGAACGGCCTGGTAATCCTGGATGAACCGGGTGCGGTGCGGGCTGTTGGTCGGGTTTCTCAGCGAGTTGTCCATGGACGCCAGATCCATCATCCGCCACTGTTGCTCCTGGAATAGCGTCCTGTAGGCCGGGTCGTTCCGCAGGTACCGCTTCACCTCGCCGTCGGCGATCTCCATGTCGTCGACCGCATCGAGCAGCGACTGCTGGGCCTGCATCTGGCCGAACGACTGCCGGGTCTCGAATTGCAGGCGTTGCAGGTTGCTGCGCGCGTAGGCCAGTTCCGTCATAATGAGTTGTTGCTTCACCGACGCGGCTTCCCTGTCCGTGGTGCCCAATTTGTCGGCCAGTTCCTTCAAGCTGTTCAGATTCTTACGGACTTCCTCGTCCTTCAACGCATAAGCTTGGTCGAGTTCGTCAAGCCGTCTCCCCTTGATGTCTTTCTCCTTCCCGACGATCTCAATGAGATAAGCCTGGACGATCGTATTCACCAGAGCCACGTCACGCTTACGATTGCTACTGGTCAGGCTGATTTCCATGATCTGAGCCTTGTCCGGGAACGCCACCCGCACCTCGTCCTGCAACCACGGGAGGTCGTTGACGCCCTCACTGGCCTTGAACGCGACAACTTGCGGGTCATTGCCGCGGAGCGCTGCGGTCAGCACGAAAGGACTTTTCAACAGTTGGCCCTGCGTGAGCTTGAAAATTTCGTACTCGTCCCCCGTGAACCGCCGGGCGTACGCAGTCGAAGGGCCCTGTAGAATCATCGGGTCCGTGGTGTCCACCTGCAGCAGCGCAAAAGATCGGTACTGGGGGCCCCAGCCTAAATACACACTCAGCCCGGCAAGCAGCCCGACGACGCAGCCGAGCACCAAGGCCAGCACCCAGTGGCGGCGCAGTCCGTGAAGATACACCGAGAAGGGATTCCTACCCGCTGCCGCCGGGCCCGAAAGACCGAACTCCGCTCCGGCACCCCAGGCGTCATTCTGGGCACCGATCATGGTGGATTGGCGGATTGCCATGGCTCGGGCAGCCGATACGTCATCCGGCAGAGGCATGTTTTCGTTGGTCGACATGATTGTTTCTCCGAAAAGTGAGGTGAGATGTTAGCGACAAGGCGTTCTACGGAAGGAGAAAAGGTTGGTTCGTTAATGGTCTTCGTCCTGCTGCTCCGGTGGCTTCGGGCGCGGGACGCCGGGTACGTTCGGTTTCGCGCGTGGCACGCCGGGTACGTTCGGTTTCGCGCGTGGCACGCCGGGTACGTTCAGGCGCGTGGCACCCGGAGACTTCCGTCGGGTACCGCCGGGTGGATTGGCTTGGGTAGCACCGGGTGGGCCCACGAGCGACCCGCCCAGCGACAGCGGGCGTTCCGGTGCCGGCTCGAGAAACAGTTTCTGCAGCAAGGTCCACTCGGCCCAGAGCAGCAGCAGCCCCAACGGCATCATGAGCAAGCCGGCCCATTCGTGGAAGAACTCGTCGGCCGCCTCGCCGAAATCAAAGTGGTGCAACACGGCAGTCACAACGATGCGAATCACGTTGGCCAGCACGGCGATCACAGGAGCGCTGGCCACCACTATGATTCTTTCCCACAAGGGACGTTCGCGTAGCCAGAACGCCGCTCCCAGGCAAATGGCAAAGAAGAGCATCAGCATCCGCAGACCGCTGCAAGCCTCGGCCACAAGGAGGGGCTCCACGCCCTCAAGCACGATTTGATTGCCCGAGCGGACGGCCGGAATACCCATGGTTTGAACGATAAAGACGCTGGTGACGGTTCCGAGCCGCATCAAGGGTCCCCGCATCCAGCCGGATAGGGCTTCAGGGAGCGGTACCATGAAGGTCATGTAGGCAATGGCCGGCCATGCCCAGAGCATCATCCGCCAGCCACCCAACAGAAGCGTTATTCCCGCCAGGAAAGGCACTACCGACAGCGGAACCGTTTTCTGGTAGGAGAAGAAGGCCGACCCCCACCACAACCCCAGCCATATCCCGGCGAAGCCCAGAAGCAGCAGCACAAAGAGGGCCAAAGGCCGCCGATCCGCCAGGCTGTCAAGGGGATCTGTCGGTTGCCGCGAGGCCCATAAGGGGATGATCTGCACGACCATCGCACCGAGCGTCCCTCCGTAGAGTACGGCCACGACCGGCTGCCACCAATCGCTTTGCCAATCGATCTCGTTCGTACCCCACTTGAGGAATAAGCCAAGTCCCACGACGGCACCAATGGTCGCACCAACCGGCCACCATTGGATCATCTTGTCGGTCGACAACTTGGCGCCGATCACGTCGCGACGGAGCCACAGCAGCGCCGCGGCAAACAGGGGGACAAAGAAACAATGGTTCGAGTCCGGGTCGTTCCACCAGACATTGACGATCGTTGCCGTGTCCTGTCCGTACGCGATCAACAAGGCCGCGATCAAGACGATCCAGCCGCAGAAGACCGACGACGGCGGCCACGCGCGTCCGATGGCGTTCTTTGTCTCCGTCAACGAAAACGTACTCATTGCCTTACCTCGAGCGTCTTACGGATCACATAAACAAAAGGGACATGGATGCCATCGTGACTTCCGTGTGCGGTGGGAAAACTCGCGGTCGCTGCGACCTGTCACGGAAATGCGCCTGGTTGCGGTGATACCACCGAACGATCAAGACGTACCGCAATGGGACGTCGGTACGTCGGAGCCACCCGGTTGATGACTCCAGTTGATCCAGCGGAAAAGGATGAGCCTCCGCTTTGTCCGTTCATCCTGATCGGGGTCCGCCGAAATGTCAAGGATCGTTTTACCGTGTTGGCCGTTCGGCTGCATGGAAAACGATCACCCGCTGTCACGATGATTATCCGAGGCACAACCGCTACGCATCGCCGATCCGTCGCCAGCCCTTCGATCCGTCCACCTCACCCCATCCATCCGCACAAGGATCGCAATCAATAGAAGCAACACAGGCAACCATCACACAACACCAAGCCCGCCGGCGCAGACTCCGTCCTCGTGGGTTGCGCCGCAGTCATTACAACCCTCACAACTCCTTCGGCCTCCATGGCCGTAGCATGCGACGTTCATCACCGATTCGTTTCCATCCATGCAGTGGCAAAACCAGACGAGATCCGACCGGCATGGGAGATCCCAATTCGATCGGGGGCGCTTCTTCACAGCCGCTCGATTGCGGTCTCTCCGGGCGGCCGCAACAGATCTCAACGCCTCTGAATTCAGCTTCCCCAAATGCAACGAACGCGTCAAGGGGTTTGCGGGGAGACGTGTAAGAGGTCGATCCGGCCGGTGGGCGGTAGACGGCAGGGAGTGTCGGAGCGCGCGTCCGCGCTGGCCTCACTTTCACAAGAGCAGATTCCGATGCAAAATCCCCCCCGCTTCTCGTGACATCCCGAACCGGGGGGCGCTATGTATCGATTACGCGGGAAATAGGGCGATGGTTCACCGCGGCATGGCGCAGTGGACCTTCGCCCAAAGGAAAAGAGAGTGGTCAACGGGGAGATACGCCGTGTAATCGTGGCGGCGCAGGTGCTTCACACCCATCCGAGGGGATGCAAGGTCGGATGGCACTGGACCGCATGAATGCGGTCACTACAAACCCGATCGGACTCAGCTCTTTCAACCGCACGTTGCGATACTCGATCCGCTCGCCGTGGTCTTGTAGCGAGAATTCAGTCGAATGCGACGACCACTGAATTCTTGCGAATCCAGCTACTCTAAATTCTTAGCTGTAACAAAGCACAAGGAAAGCCGACGGCCGCGAATGCAGGCAAGCTACACAGACAGGGCAAGCCAGCAAACCTTATCCAATCGCCAGCCGACCAGAGAGGAGGCAGACAGGGAAGAAACTTGCGACAGCAACCTTACGGCAAGGGGCACGTACCCCCCACTTTGTGCGGCCGGTTGACAGCCCGCCCTGCGGACAAGATACTCAGGGGTTCTCCCGATGGCAAACTTGCTTCAGTAACCGTATTTATCGCGTGTGAGGTTCAACTATGGAAATCATCGTCAACGACAACGTCGAGGAAATGGGACGCGCGGCCGCTCGTGTCGTCGCCCGGACTCTCAACTGCAAACCCAACGCCGTACTGGGACTGGCCACCGGTTCCACGCCGCTGACGCTCTACCAGGAGTTGGTGCGGTTGCACAACGAGGAGGGCCTGGACTTCTCGCAGGTGACCACGTTCAACCTGGATGAGTACGTGGGACTAACTCGGAAGGACGCGCAAAGCTACCACTACTTCATGCATGAAAACCTTTTCAAGCACATCAACATCGCCACGCAGAATATCTATATCCCGTCGGGGACGACCGACAACTACGAGGCGTTCTGCAAGTGGTACGAACAACGAATCGTCGAGTGCGGCGGGATCGACCTGCAAATCCTGGGGATCGGCAGCGACGGGCACATTGCCTTCAACGAACCGAGCAGTTCCTTGGGGTCGCGCACCCGAATCAAGACGCTCGCCCGGCAGACCATCGAAGACAACGCCCGGTTCTTCGACTCGGCCGAGGCGGTACCGGTCTATGCGATCACGATGGGTGTGGGGACCATTCTGGAAGCCCGACAGATCATGCTGCTAGCCAACGGCCGAAACAAGGCCAAGGCGGTGGCGGAGGCCATTGAAGGTCCGGTGACGAGCATGATCACCGCCAGCGCGTTGCAGCTTCACAGCGACGTGTTGTACGTAATCGACCGCGAATCCGCCCGCGAGTTGAAGATGCTCGATTACTACGAATGGGTTCAGACCAAGATGCCCGACGCACCGTAGACGGCAACGACCCCACCCGCCGTGAACCGCAACCGAGCGGTGCGGGATTCCCCACGCGGATTCACAGTAGACACAGAGCGTGTCCAGAGAGATCGGCACGAGAAGAAATCGGCAAGGCGCAAGGAGACACCAACGATGCGACTGATCCTGTTAGACCAACCGACCGAGAAACGCATAAATTTCTATCCGCTGGCGCTGAGCCGGCCGATCTGGGATCTGCGTTGTGGAATGACCTCGCTGGCCGAGAAGCTGATCGACAAGGTGGGCGCGACCGACGTGGCCTGCTTCGTGCCGCCCTACATGGCCGACGTGGTTCGCGGCAAGGTCGACTGGCCGGTGAACGATCCGGCCACGCTCGGCGGCGACGACCTGTTGATCGTAGCCGGTCGGGTCAGAGCGGCCGGGCTAGGCATCGAGCCGACCGGACCCAGCCAAATCGCGCTGGACGCCGACGGCGAGCCGCTAGTCGTGCGAATTGCACAAGCCGACCTGGAAAAGCTCGATACCGACTCGATCGAAGCGCTGCTCGAAGCGGCCAAGGGATCGTTGCCGTCGGCCGAAACCGAGGTCCAAACGTGGAACTACACCTGGGATCTCGTGCTCGCCAATCCGCAGCAGCTCACCGAGGACTTCGCCGCCGCCGGCCGCAACGGCATCGAGGGCACCGTCGAAGAGCCCCGGGCGATCCGTGGCAGTGCAGGCGACGTCTACGTGGCCCCGGGCGCGCTAATCCATCCGATGGTTGTGCTCGACGCGGCCGAGGGACCGATCTACATCGACGAGGGCGCCGAGATTCATCCCTTCTCGCGCATCGAGGGCCCTTGTTACATCGGCCGCAAGACGATCCTGCTGGGGGCCAAGTGCCGCGAAGGCAACTCGATCGGGCCCGTCTGCCGGGTCGGCGGCGAGGTGGAGGAGTCGATCATCCACGGATACTCGAACAAGTATCACGACGGGTTCCTCGGCCATGCCTACGTGGGCGAGTGGGTTAACCTCGGGGCGTTTACGACCAACAGCGACCTGAAGAACGACTACTCCAACGTGTCGGTCTCGCTCGACGGCAAGCGGCCGATCGACACCGGATCGACCAAAGTGGGAGCGTTGATCGGCGATCATACGAAAACGTCGATCGGCACGTTGTTCAACACCGGGGCTTACGTCGGCGCGATGGCGCTGATCGCGGCCACGGGCAAGCCGCTGCCTAAGTTCATCCCGTCGTTTGCCTGGTTTATCGAGGGCGTGGTGACCAAGGGGTTCGGTAAGAAGAAGCTTTTCGAGACGGCCCAAACCGCCACCGGACGCCGTGGGTGCCAGTGGACCGAGGTCGATCTAGCGATGTGGAACGAGATATTCAACATGACGAAACCGGCACGCGACGAGGCGGTCAAACGTGGCCGCCGCATGCTTGCCGCGTCAAAACGATAAAAGGAGATACTGCTAATGGCAACCGTAGAAGAACGCGTCGTCGCCGTAACCGCCCGGGTGTTGCAACTCGATCCGAGCGAAATCAAGCCCGAGCAAAGTTTCACCGTCGACCTGGGCGCCGAAAGCGTCCAGTCGATCGAATTGGTAGCGATGTTTGAAGAGGAGTTCGGCATCGAGATGGATGAGGACGGCGCACTGGCCGTGCAGAGCGTCGCCGGGGCGATCGAGTACATCACCCAGGTGTGCCGCGAGCAAGGCGTGGACGCGTAGCGAGTCGGCGCACCGGGTGTAGGGTGGGTCGAGGTACGCGCCCCACGCGCCCCGCAGGGACATCAATGCTTGCCGCCCGGGTGTCGTAC
>JABMRB010000256.1 GCA_013202865.1 Candidatus Nealsoniibacteriota bacterium
GGGCCGCGTTGCGTGCCAACTTCGGCAACACCGGCACTGGGAAAACCTGGACCGAGGGCAACTTCGACCCCTGGGTAGACGGCAAGGTCTGGTTGAGCGACTGGGCCGCGTTGCGAGCGAATTTTGGCAATTCCGGCTACACGAGCGCAGAAGGCGGCGCGGCGGCCGTTCCCGAGCCGGGTACCCTGGCGATGCTGCTGGGCGGTCTGGCCGGATTGGCGGTGCTCGTCCTGCGGCGTAGGAAGTAGACCCCGTAGCTGCGCTCGCCAGAGCGTGGTTCTCTAAGGCAATTACCCACGGTCTGGCGACCGTAGCGACAAGGTTTTCGCCTGAAGGCGGTGCTGCAAGCGGAACCCTAACTCTTTGCCACAGAAGAACTTGCAAGCACACGTAGGGGATACAGACGGTTCTCAGGCAAGACCCCAGTTTGGGTGGGTCGGTCGCCGTGCTGGTGGGTCTGTCGCCGGCGATTCAAGCACTGGTGAAGCTTTGTGCGCCGGAAAATAGACATTCCGCAACGCTCTGGTTATAATGAAGAATCTTGTCGGAGTGGTTATGCCGAAAGAGCTTGTCGAAGTAGTGGGCCGGAGTGGTGGAACAGGGTGCGCTGTGCGAGCCGGCTCGGTCCGCACGTCCGGTACTTGCGAGGAAACATCATGAGACGATCCTTTGTTGCGATGGTGGTTGCGCTGGTGGTGTCGTTGCCGGGCGCCGGGTCCGCTTCGGCTGACGTTACGTACTGGCAGACCGGCACGGCCAACTGGAGCGAGCCGACCGCCTGGTCCGACGGCGAACCCACCCTCTTTCACGACGCCGAAATTGACAACGGCGGCACGGCCACCATCGATCAGAACGGGGAACACGCCCAACGGCTCCTGCTGGGGATCTCTAGCGGCGGCAGCGGCAACGTTGCCCAAGGTGCCGGAAGTGCATTCATCGACAGCATCCAAGTCGCGTTTGGCGAAGGAACCCATGGTGAATATCGTTTCAGCGACGGTTCGCTGAACGCCGAGGAACTGATCGTCGGACAGGCCGGTGTTGGGAACTTCGTCCACACTGACGGACAGAACCATTCCTCGATGCTGATCATCGGCTCGGCCGCGACCGGCCAGGGAACGTACCAGTTGGCCGGTGGCCTGATTAACGCCGCCGACGAGCACATCGGACGGTCCGGCATCGGCGTCCTCACGCAAACCAGCGGGACCAACATGGTATCGGGCGACTTGACCCTCGGCGGCAACGCCACGTATCCCGGCGGCAGCGGCACCTACAACCTGCTTTACGGCGAGCTGCAACTGAAACAGACCGCCTCGGTCTTGCTGGCCGCCCACAACGGAACCGCCACGTTCCGGCTCGGCGACCAATGGGAAACCGGAACGATCCGCGAGATTTTCGGCGACGGCGAGGCGGGAGTAAATCTGACCGTCCGCGAAAGCCAGTCGGGTACGGCCACGTTTGTGGGATGGGGAACCGTCCCGTTGACCGGTGTGCTCAATAACAACGGCCGCGTGGTGGCCGACGGGTACGGCACCGACCGCACACTTGACCTGAGCACCTTCTCCTCGATAACCAACGACTTGGACGTGGTGCAGAGCGACGGGTCGCTGGCCGGCTGGTACGCCCAGGGCGGCGGTAAGTTGACGCTGCCGTCGGTGGAGATCGAGATCGGCAGCAACTCGTACAACTGGGGAGAGGACGCCGACGACGCCTCGCTCGACCTGGTCAACAGCGTGCGAATGGACCTGACCGGCGTGACGTCCGGGGGCGATCTCTCGATTGATCTTCTGGACGGCGACCGCGCCGAGGTACCCAATACCGACGACCTCCTCCTGCTGGGTGTATGGGATTTCAGTCCACCGGCCGGCTTCGGTGCCCAGGCGGTGGACCTGACGTTCCGCTACGACGACGTTCGGGCAACCGAGTTGGGGTTGAACGAGCCGGACGTCTACGCCTATAGCACCAGCAGCAAGAGCTGGGGTATCGTTACCGACGCGCGGGACCCGGCCGGCCATACCGTCTCGGCCAACGACGTTGGTTCGCTTTCCTACTACGCCGTCGGAAGCTATCTGCAGGTACTCAACAGCAGCGATTCGGGATTGTGGCATCAGGCAGCTACCTGGGACCGCCCGTCGATGACGCCCGGGGCGGAGCACCGGGTCACGATCGGCGGCCATGCAGTGACGGTTGACCAGAACGCGGCGGCCTTCTCGCTGGAGATTGCCGGCGGCGGCAGCCTTGCCGTCGACGCCGGGAAGACGTTGTCGGTTGGGGCGAACGTAGCCGTCGGCAGCGATGGCACGATGGCCGTCAACGGTACGCTGACCGCCGCCCAGGTCACGTCCGACGGTTTGCTCAGCGGCAGCGGAACGATCCATGCCGACGAGATCGCAATTGGCGGCGCCGTGTCGCCGGGCAATGCGGCGGCGAGCATCGGCACGATCACGGTCGGCGGCGGCGAACTGACGTTGGACGGAATCTACCGAGTCCAGGTGAGTCTGGCCGAAGAGACTGCCGGGGCGGACCGGATCGAAGTGGCGACCGGTTCCTTGGAACTGGGCGGAACGCTTGCGGTTGCGGGTATCGACCGGACAAGTAACGCTTGGTCGGCTGAGGTGTCGCGAAAGATCGTCGGAAGTTCGACCGGCGCCATCACGGGCGCGGGGTTCGAAGCGGTCATTCCGGCTTCGGGTGCCGGGGCCAATTCGCACATCGGCCAGGGTGCTTTCCTGCAGGAAGTCAACATCACGCCCACGGCTGTGGAACTCGACCTGTTCGTCGCCCTGGGGGGCGATGTGGACGGCGACGGAAAAGTCTGGCTGAGCGACTGGGCCGCGTTGCGGGCGAATTTCGGTAACAGCGGCAGCGGGCTCGGCTGGAAGGACGCCAACTTCGATCCGTGGGTGGACGACAAGGTCTGGCTCAGTGACTGGGCAGCGCTGCGGGCTAACTTCGGCAATAGAGGCTATACCGTGATGGAAGGCGACGCAGAGATCTCGTACGAGACGAGCCACGTTGCGGTGCCCGAGCCGGGCACGCTAGCGCTACTGTTGGGCGGCCTGGGTGGATTGGCGTTGCTGATCTGGCGGCAACGCTACTTGCGTTGCAGGAAGTGAGGACCGCCGCCCATCACGGCTTCTTTGCGATCCCGGCAAGGTGCAAACCGATCGTCCAGCCGGCACATCTGCAGCACTTGGCGATTGAAGTCGGAAAGACCGCATAGTCGCATCACACCGTCGTGCTCGCGGATCCGCTTGTAGAGCGACACCAATTGGCCGACCAGGTGGCTGTTCAACAAGTGGATCTGGTCCAACTCCAACACCAAGCGATAGGTGAAATGGCACTGCAGCAGCGACCAGATTTCGTCCGCAAGCGGGGGGGCATTGACAGCATCTTCGTCGACGCTCTTGACCTTGACCAGCAACCAATCCGGCCCACGCTCCACCCCTAGTTCCCACCCTGGAGCTATTGCCAACATCACGTTTCTCCTTCAACGTCGCGGTCGAACCGCCGGGGCTACGTCGCGGTCGAATCCGCTGGGGAAGACGTAGCCCCCAATCGTTATATTTTAGCAAGGTCGCTTCATAAGACAACCCCCCGTTTCTGCGCAGCCTGCTCCGGTGAGACAACCGCAGGCAAGGCAGGCCAAACAACAGCCGAAACCCTCCCCACTCACCCGAACAACGACCGCTGCTGCTCGCCGGCAGCGGGAGAAGCTGTGCCGCCGAGCCCCAGATGGTCCAGCGCCGCGGCGGTCATCTTCCGCCCCCGGGGCGTTCGCACGACCAGTTCGCTCCGCAACAGATAGGGCTCGACCTCGTCGATTAGCGTGTCCACCGTGAGGTTCATCGTATGGGCCACCGCCTCGACGCCCACCGGCCCCCCGCCGAACACCCGGGCAATCGTCTCCAAATACTTGCGGTCCTGGCGGTCCAGGCCTTTGACGTCGATTTCCTGCATCTCCAACGCGGCGCGGGCGACGCCGAGCGTGATCCGCCCGTCGGCCTTGCTCTGGGTGTAGTCGCGGACCCAGCGGAGCCGATTATTGGCCAGCCGCGGCGTAGACCGGCTGCGACCGGCGATTTCCACCGCCGCGTCGGTCTCAATTTCCACGCGGAGCTTCCCGGCGTTGCGGCGGACGATCTCGGCCAACTCCTCGATTGTGTAGAAGTCGAGGTGCTCGCGCATCTGGAACCGGTCGCGCAACGGGGCCGACAGCAGCCCGGTCCGGGTCGTGGCCCCAATCAGCGTAAACGGCTTCAGTTGCATGTTGATCGTCCGGGCGTTGACGCCTTCGCCGAGCGTCAGATCGATGCGAAAATCCTCCATGGCCGGGTAAAGAAACTCCTCGACTGCCTTGGGGAGGCGGTGGATCTCGTCGATGAACAGGACCGATCGCTCTTCGGCGTTGGTCAGATAGGGGATCACGTCCTTCGGGGCGGCCAAAGCGGCACCGCTGGCGATCTGGAAATTCACACCCAGATCGCGGGGGATGCAGGTGGCGAACGTCGTTTTACCCAATCCGGGCGGTCCGTCGAAAAGAATGTGTCCGAGCTGATCGCCGCGTTTTTCGGCCGCGTCCACGGCGATCTCCAGCCGGGCATAGACCTCCCGCTGCCCGACCATATCCTGCATCCGCTGCGGGCGCAGATCCCGATCGTCGTCGACAAAATCGGCCGTCGGCTGCAAGATCGGTTCGCGGCTCATGGGCTTTTGTGGAGGGGAGGAAAAGTGGACGGCTGTTGACTGAAACGCCCAATATAGCAGAAACACCGCGGCGAGGCAGTGGGGATTGCCATGGGGTTGGATGGGGCCGTGATTGTTGGCCGCGGCCCTCCCTCTTCGGCGATCAGCAAGAACGTTCTGGCGGTGGGTGGACAGCATTACCCCCCAGGGGAGGTGGTGTGCCGATGGGTGAAGACGCGAACTGGCTCATATCCATGCGAACTGGAAGCCGATATACTGGCATGTTGATCGATTATCCCAACACGGTGGCACATCGGGAATCGGGAGTTACGTGATGAGCGGCATGACCCACCTGAAGGTGGAAAACTATCGATCGTTGGCGGATGTCTCTCTTGAGTTGGGTCCGCTGAATGTGATGTTCGGGCCGAACGGCTCAGGCAAGTCGACGCTGCTCGACACGATTTGGTTCTTCCGAGATTGCGCGACTCGCGGCGTAGAACTCGCGTCATCCGAGCGCAGCCACGGAATCGGGATTCTGTGGGACGGTGCGGAAGAGGGTGCGCAGATTTCCCTAAGCCTCGCCGACGACAGGGTGGAGTATGCCCTCTCTTTTGGGCTCTCGGCCGGGCGAATCGAACCTTTTGCCGGCGAACGACTGCGTTCCAAGTCTCACGACAACGTTCTGATTGAGAGGTCTGTAGGCAGCAGTAAGGCCGTGCAGTTCAACGCTGCAATGGGCCAGTTTGCAACCTTTGACCTTCGCGAGCCGGATAAACTGAGCTTATCCCGCTACCTTGACTACGATGCAAAGAACAGTGAAGCGGCCTCACTCGATCATCTGCTTCACTTCGTTCGTTTCTATGACACGCGATCGTTCTTCCTTTACCGCTTGAAGCGGCAGGGCTCCGAGACCAGTCACGAAATCAGACTCTGGGAGCGCGGCAACAACGCGTGGTCGGTGCTCCGCAACCTTCAAGACAAGCGGAACGTTGACGCGCGATTCAACACGATTATGCAGTTCATGCGAGAGAGCTTCCCAACGTTCAACGAACTCGTATTGGAGCAAACCGGCCCGAATTCGGTCTACGCGAGCATCCTGGAGAAGGGCCATCGCAAGGAGATACACGCGTCCGGTGTATCGAACGGACACCTTCAGATGCTCCTTTTGTTGACGGCCTTGTTTTCGGAAGGGAACCGCAACGCCGTCATCCTGTTCGATGAGCCGGAAACCTCATTGCATCCTTGGGCGCTCGCCGTTTTGGCGAAGGCGATCAAGCTGGCGGCACGAGAATGGAACAAGCAGGTGTTTCTGGCAACGCACTCGCCCGTTCTCGTCGGCCAGTTCGATGCCGAAGATATTCTGGCCATGGAAATCGAAGAGGGACGTTCTCGGCCAAGAAGGCTTAGCCGTATTGCAGAGATCGCTGATCTCTTGAAGGAGTACGACGCCGGGGCGCTGTACATGGCGGAGATGGTTGCCGCGCAATCGAAATCCTCCTACGAGCAGGGAACCGATTGAAAATGTCCGCCGCCGAAGACAATCAGTGGAAGTTCTTCCACTTCGGTTTGATCGTAACCGGAAAGGGCGAGGAGCAGTTCCTTCCAAACTTCTTTCGGTCGCTTGTCAAGACCGGTCGCTACCATTTCGAGGTGATTTACCGGGCTGGGCAACGCTCGCCGATTACTTCTAAGAAGCGGTCGCTCAAGATGGTTGGCGATGGAAAGAAGATTCCAGACAGAGACGAGAAGGAGATAGGGCTCCCTGCACGAAGATATCTGACGAAAGATGCGGCGTTCGTTATCCTCGTGGATGACCTCGAAGCGGATCGAGCGCCACAAGCGACCGAGGTTTACCACCGATACCGAGAAGCCCTGGATACCTTCTTGTCGGAATCGCAAAGATGTCGTGCTTCCGTTCACTTCTTCGTCAACATGCTCGAGGCGTACTACTTCGCCGACGCGAAAGCTGTCAACGCAGTGCTGGGGACGAATCTTGAAGACTATCAAGACGACGTAGAGACGATCCGTCATCCCAAAAATGATCTGAAGAAGCACCACCCGGGCTTTGATGAAGTTGAACATGGAGAAGCAATTGTTGCCGGGCTGGATCTTCCTCACGTGCTCGCTCGTCCGGAGACATGTGCGGCACTGAGAACATTGTTTGGCTGGTGTTCCAAGGCGACCGGGCAAACGCCGACCGATCAGTTTGAATTGGCAGACGGATCGTACAGCGAACTCACGAAACAACAGATCGACGCACTGTAGACCTTTGCGAGCATGGAGATAACTGATGAGCTACTGGAAGACGACCGTGTTGGTGTCAGTCGCGATGTTTCTGGCGGTGGCCGGTTCGGCCCTGGGGGAGCCGGCGGCGAGTGATTTGCTGCGGGAATCGGGGGTCAGTGGCGGTGTGGCGGTGCATGTGGGCTGTGGGGACGGCCGGTTGACCGCGGCGCTGCATGCCGATGACAGGCTGTTGGTCCATGGGCTGGATACCGACGCGGCCGACGTGGCCAAGGCCAAGGCGCATATCGACTCGCTGGGGTTGTACGGCAAAGTCTCAGCCGAGCGGTACGACGGGAAGAACCTGCCCCACGGCGACAACATCGTCAACCTGATCGTGATCGACCGCGCTGCGGACTTGGCGGCCAAGGAAGTCGCTCGCGTACTCGTGCCCCATGGCGTTGCATTGGTTAAGAGCGACGCCCTGAAGCTGGCATCCGCGGGCCTGGAGAAGACCGGTGGCACAGCATCCCCCGCTGCCGGCGGCAACGGCTGGGTCAAATACACCAAGCCGTGGCCCGAGGAGATCGACGAGTGGACGCATTATCTGTACGACGCGTCGGGCAATGCGGTGAGCAAGGACAAGAAGGTGGGCCATCCGCGCCACCTACAATGGTACGCCGGGCCGAAGCACACGCGACACCACGATGCGCTGGCCAGTTTCAGCGCGATGACCTCCAGCGACGGACGCGTCTTCTACATCCAGGATGAAGGCGAGATCTCCGTCGCCCATCGCCCGCCGGACTGGAAGCTCGTTGCCCGCGACGCGTTCAACGGCAAGCTGCTCTGGAAACGCGACACACGGACGTGGATGACGCACCTCTACAACTTCCGCGCCGGACCCAAGCAACTACCCCGCCGCCTCGTTTCGATCGGATCCGACGTCTACGTAACGCTGGGCTTCACCGCACCGGTGATGAAACTCGACGGCCGGACCGGCAAGACGCTGTTGATCTACGAGGGGTCGGAGAAGACCGAGGAGATCATCCACCACAACGGCATGCTGCTGGTGGTCGTGGGCGACCCGGATCTCATGATCGCCAGATCCGACGATTGCCACGGTTATTGGGAATTGGCCGAGTATGAAGAGCCCACCTCGGTCAAGTCGATCATCGCCTACGACGCCACCACGGGCAAGAAGCTGTGGACCGCAACCGGTGAGAACCTCAAGCATATCACGCCGCTGTCGCTGTCGGCCAAGGGCGACAACGTCTTCTACCTCGACAACAACGACCTGCGCTGCCTCGATGCGAAGACGGGCAAGCCGCGATGGAAGGCGGCGTTCGAGACCGAGGGGATGTTCATCCGCAGCTACGCCCCGACGGTCGTGATCGGCGAGGACGTGGTCACGTGCCTCAAGTGGGACCGTCTATGCGGCTACTCGATAGCGGACGGATCGAAACTCTGGGAGAACAAGGGTGCGATCGGCTTCGGCTCGCCGGGCGATCTGTTCCTCATCGGCGGCACCATCTGGACGGAGCCGCTGAGCAAGTCGATCTGGCGAGAGAGCAAAACCGACCCCGACGGGATCGTCACCACGGGCATTTCGATTCCTAAGACCGACTTCCTTAACGACGCCAAGACGTGCGTCGGCCTGGATATCAAGACGGGGCAGATCACCGACCGGCTGCCGTTCGCGCACAACCAGCACCATCACCGCTGCTATCGCGACAAGGCCACCGAGCGTTACCTGCTGATCGGGTATAGCGGCATCCAATTGGTCGACCTCGAAACCCAGCAGAGCACCACCAACCAATGGGTCCGCGGGATCTGCCAATACGGCATCATGCCCGCCAACGGCTGCATCTACGTTCCGCCGGACCCTTGCCAATGCTACTCCAGCGTGCGGGTCAACGGGTTCTTCGCGCTGCTGGAACGCAACTCGATGGACGACGTCGAGATTGCGCCGGTTGTCGAAAAGGGCCCGGCGTTTGGCAAGAATCCGAAATCTGCAATCGGCAGCCCGCAACCCGCAATCGGCAATCCGCAATCGAATGACTGGCCGACGTACCGGGGAAACATCGCGCGCTCCGGAGCGGCCACCTCCCAAGTCGCCGACAAGTTGACCATCAGGTGGGAGGCCGCCATCGGCCAAGGCATCACTGCGCCGGTCGTCGCCGGCGACAAGGTCTACGTCGCCCAAAAGGACGCCTACACGGTCCATTGCCTCGACAGGACCAACGGCAAGCCGGTGTGGAAGTTCTTGGCCAACGGCCCGATCGACTCGCCGCCCACGATTCACCCCTGGGGGCTGTGCCTCGTTGGCTGCGGTGACGGGTCGGTTTACTGCCTCGACGCCGACAGCGGCGAGTTGGCGTGGCGATTCAAGGTCTCCGCCATCGAACGCCGGATCGGCTCGGAGAACCGCCTCGAATCGCCGCTGAGCATCAGCGGCAGCGTGCTGGTGCTCGACAACGTGGTCTACTTCGCCGCCGGGCGGTCGACCAATCTCGATGGCGGCATCCGCGTCTATGGACTGGACGTGCGAACGGGCCAGCCACTGCACAGCCGCGTCCTGGCCTCGGGCTACTGGGCTCAGCGCGACGACAGCACCCTCGCTCCCCCGCCGACGACACGCAAGCGCGTGAGCCCCACCGGAGCGCTGGTCGACGTCCTGGTTTCCAACGGCGAGACGATCGCGATGCGGCAGGTCCGCATGGACAAGACGCTCACCAAGGGCGGCGGGGGCCAGACGCTCAATTCCTCCAAGGGACTGCTCGACGACACGTGGTTCCATCGCCAGAGTTGGAACGTCCAAGGCACGACGGGCCAGCTTGTCGTGTTCGACGACAACGCCTCGTATAGCGTGGCCAATCCCTACTCGAAGCTCAAGCACCAGCGCAAGGCGGAGTACAAGAAGTACAAACAGGACGGCCATCTCCACCAGAAGTTCACACGCTACGAGGAGTCGTTCTTCCCGATCGGCTCGACGATCTCGGCCAAGAGTTCCAACGCGCGACGCGAGTCTGCCGGCTCGTCGTGGTCGATCACCGAGCCGTTCCAACCCCGCGCGATGGTCCTGGCCGGGGACAACCTCTTCCTGGCCGGCTGGCTCGACGCGTTGGCGATCCAACTCAAGACGGGCCGGGCCCTGTCTGAGGACAACCCCGACCCGCACGAGTCGGTCCTCCGCGTCTACGCGGCCAAGACGGGCAAGCGTCTCGCCGAATACGAACTCGAGAGCGACCCCGTCTTCGACGGCGCCGCCGCGGCGTCCAGCCACCTGTTCATCTCCCTGAAAAACGGCAAACTGATATGCCTGGGCGAGTGAACGGGACCCGCCACGATGGCAATATCAAGCTGGGACACGCTTTTCGGGGGAACGGTGTGTCCTTCGACGGAAAACGGACGCATTTCGCCCATTTTCTCGCGGCATTAAGGTAGTTGGGATTCCCCGGCCGGCTAGAATGGACTGTCACTTTGACCTGCTGGCTCAGTTTCCTCCCGGAGAATAGAAAATGAAAAGAGTTCTGCTTGTGTTACTGGGCTGTGGTCTGGCGGCGACTTGGATCGGCTGCCAGGGAGCCGCCGACTCGGCGACGTCGGACTATACGCTGGTCAAGCTCAAACTCCCCCACATGACGTGAAGGAACTGTGCCGCCTCGGTTCGAGGCGATTTAGTGAAGATTGACGGGCTCACCGACTTCGAGGCCGACCTGTCCGATCGGACTTGCACGTTCAAAGTGAAGCCGGACGTCGACTACAAGACGAAACTGGCGGAGTTTGCCGAGACGAACCCGAAACTGGCCGACTACGAAATCCAGTAGGCTATCCGGTCGCCATTGCCCGCCCGCCATTGCGCGATATTCCGCAGCCGCTGCTCCCAGCCGGTCATCGCCAGATGGGGCGTGCGATGTTACAATAGCCGCCGCCCGCGAGCCTGGACCGGTTTCAGGCTCAACCCAAACGGGAGACGTCGGCTCAAGGATGCTCTCTTTGCCGGGGTTCTCGGCGAGTGCCGGGGGTCGGCACGGTTGCAACAGGGAATATGGAGAGGCGGATACCATGTTAATCGACTGGTCGGACGAATACTTCATCGGCATCCCCAGGATCGATGAGCAACACAAGATGTTCTTCGAAGGCGTCCATCGACTTCACAAGGTGTGTGTGGCGAATGAAGGAGAGCAGGTTGTCCTGGAGACGCTGGTGTTCCTGGAGAACTACGTCCGCGGACATTTCCAGGACGAGGTGGCGTTCATGCGGGAGCACGAATACCCCCGTGTCGAAGAGCATAGAAAGCTCCATGCCAAGTTCTTAGAGCGGTACTTGGAACTGATCGGAGAATTCAAGGAGTCGGGGCCCAGCCAGGGCCTGGCCGTACGCATGGGAGAAATGGTCCAGGGCTGGCTTGTCGATCACATCGCCGAAGCGGATCGGGCCTATGCAAAACACGTGATGGAACGAGCCAATCGCCAGCAGTAGGCTACTCGCCCGCAATTACACCCGAGCAGAGCAGCAGAGCTATCGCGCCGGCCAGGACGAGCCCGGCAATAGCGGCCGCTTTCCACCACGCAAACGGTGCCAGGCCGGTCGCCCGGCCCGTCTGACCGTTGACCAGGAAACGATAGAGTTGGTCCTTGTAGCGATAGGCCATGATCCAGACGGGCAACAGGACCGGCTCGCTGGACATCGATTCGATCCGCACGTTGGCGTGGACGTTTCGCGATCGCCCCGGCACGTACCGGCCGGCGCACGTCTTGGCTTCCATTTCTTCGACCAGACCACGGGCTAGCGGTCGGGCGTATTTGCGCGGCATGGAGAATTGCTCGACCGTCACCTGTTCCAAGTCGACCTCTTCCGGCGGAACCCCGGCGTCGAGGTCGAACGGGCAGATCCGCGACGTCTCGCCCGGCTGCAACGCCCGGCTGGCCCCGATCAGAAGGCCCGGATAGTCGCCGCGGTGCTCGCCGGACATCGGAAACCAGTCGCCCCGGGCACCGCCGGGCGTGTGGCTCGTGTCGGCCGTCCAGTGGGTGTGCGTGCCGGCCCGGAAGATCCAGTAGGGGACGTAGACCGGCTGCATCTGCACGACGGCGGCCCGTTGGGAAAGGTTGCTCGGACGGAAGAACCCTCGCCCGAGCCATTGTCGCATCGCCGCCACGGCAGATGCTCGGCTCAGCTTGAACGGCACGACCTTCGTCGGGGCGATGATCTTCGCGTCTTTCTTCTCGACCATGTCGACCGACGCGCAGAACGGGCATTGCAGGCTGCCGACGGTCGCGTCGAAGCTCATCGATGCCCCGCATCCGGAGCAGTCGAAGTTGTGCGTCGCCGTCCGCGCGGCATTGCCCACGGGCTGCGGATCGTCGTTGCGCCGCGGCGCCTCGGTGCCGCAATTGGCGCAGAACAGATCCTCCTCGTCGATGAGACTCTGGCACACTTCGCATTTCGTTAGTAGATCAGACATGACAACCAATTTGCAATTTGCAATTTTCAATTCCCAATTTGCAATTCCTTACTGTCCCCCAAACAACATCACCGCCAGCACCACGAGCGCCACCGTCGCCAGGCCGGCACCCACGGCCGCCGCGATCCGCAACTTCGACAGCGGCTTGTCGCCGGCCACCTTGCCGGTCTGGCCGTTGATCATGAAACGGTAGAGCTTGTCGTGATAGCGGTAGACGAGCAGGTAGACCGGCAGCAGGGTCAGATCGGAGTTGACGTCGCTGAATCGGGTGCTCAGCCGCAGTTCGCGGTGCGTATCGCCCGGCAGGTGGTCGGCCACGTTCTGCTGCTCGCGGCGGTGGAACTCCTGCTGGCAGACGCTCAACGCGTCGTCGCGCTCGACGGAGTATTCCTCACTGAGCCAGCCGGCCAGGAAATGGGGGCGGTACCGCTTCAACGCCGCCAGGTGGAACGGCTTGATCCGGTCGGCGTGCTGCTGTGAAAGCCCCCGGCTGCCGGAGACCAGGTAGCCGCTGTAGTAGCGGTGGTGTCTGCCGGCAAGGTCCCACCATTCGGTCCGCCGCACGCGCCGGGTCTTGGGAACGCGTTTGCCGTCCTTGTCGGTCGTGTAATAGGTTTCGGTCTCCCACCAGTATTCGCCGATGTCGGCCGACCAGTCGCTCTCGGCCAGCATCGAAAACGACCAGAACGGCAAGTAGACGCCCTTGAGCTTCTCCTCGATTTGGGCCGACTTCAGATCGCCCGGGCGGAACCACGAGTTCTCGGCTAGCCAGCGGCGAAACTTCTCCTGGGCCTGCCCGGGGGTGACGCCGAACCCGATGACGAACTCGGGTGATTGGCGGCCGGTCTGCTCGGGGGTGAATTCGACTACGTAAGTCGAATCGCAGAACGCACACGTGTAGCTCCGCTGGTCCGCGTCAACGGCCACCTCCGCGCCGCAGTTCTCGCAACGGAAGTGTTTCTGCTCGACGGGCGCGTGGACAACCTCCGCGGCGACCACCTGTTCGGCCCCGCAGGCCGGACAGAACTGGTCGAGATCCTCAACCGGGCAACCGCAACTGGCGCACGCCTCGGATTGCACGGCCGGGGCGTCGTCGTCGAATGTCGGTGCATTGGTGGTGAGTTCGGGCATGCGTATCCGACAACCTCATTCTTGAGTATGTTGATAAATGGCATGCAAGAGGCTCTGCACGTCCTTGACTTTCTTTTTCGTTGTCAGGGCCGTATCGATCAGCCGCCGGGCGTCGCTCTCCGAATGGCCCAGGCCGCGGAGTACCTCGAACGTCTCGGAGACCACGTCCGACTCGATGTCGGAATCGACCTCCTTGCGGGCGACCATCAACGCGAACTTGGGTACCTTGCGGCGGAGCTTGGCGATGATCCGCTCGGACATCGCCGGTCCGATGCCGGGTAAGCTGGAGAGTCCCTTGGCGTCCTGCTCTTCGATGGCCGTTGCCACCTCTTTGACCGGGCGCACCATCGCGCGGAGCGCCTTGCGGACACCGACGCCGTCGACCGAGCAGAACAACTCGAAGAACTCGCGTTCCACCTCGCTAAGGAATCCGATCAACCGCGGCGTCAATCGGCCTTGCATCGGGTTGCCTTCGAGGTACTCGATCGTGTGCAGACTGATTTCGCGGTTCAGCTCGTGCTGCAACTGCCGCCGCGTGAACTCGGGGATGAGGACCTCATACTCGAAGGCCTCGATCCGTAGCGTGAGGACGTCGTCTTTCAGGGCGACCAGATGGCCGGTGATTTTGGTTATCAAAGGAGATCCTGCCAAAAGGTTGTTATTCCACGTAGGGTGCGTGCAATCACCCTACTTGAGCTTGAAACTATAGCCCTTGTAGTACTCGCTTCTTTCCTTCGTAAAGATCGGCACCTTGTTGACGGTTACGTCCAGCTTGGCGCCGTCGAACGACTCATACTTTGCCGGAGTAACGGTCGCCCGGAAGATCTTGATCCCTTCGCCGCGGGGGACTTGAATCGGCTCCTTGCGGCCTTCGAGCAAAAACGTGTAGACCTTCTTGGTCTTTCCGGCCCCCGACACCTCTTCATCGGCGACTTCTTCTTCCTTGATTTCGGTACCCGCCGGCACCTTGTACAAGACCTCGTCTTTCTTGGGGTCGTCGGCATTCAAGCGGACGATCATATCCATCCTGGGGACAATGCGGACCTTGTACTCGGTTCCCTCGGGCGCCCCGCCAGCCTCTTGTTTCGAGGCGTAGCTGTACTGGCCCTTGTGGTTGGTGACGCGCTCGAAATCCAGGGCGTCGTCGTCGCAGTCGAAGATCACCGCCGCCCCCACCACGGGCGTTTTGTCGGCCAACGTCACGGTACCCTGCACCGGATGGTACGGCTCGCCGCCCCACCAGTACCAATACAAGCCGATCATCGCGACCAGCACGGCGACGGTCCAGACACGGAAGTCGTTCAGCCCCCGGCCGTGCTCGCCGCGCAGCGCGTCCAGCGGCGACTTCCATACCAGCTTCTCGCTCTCTTCCGTGTGCTTATGGGGCCAGATCATCGAGCAGACGAAAATCAACACCGACTCGAACACCGCCAGCAGGAAGCAGGACAGTAGCGAGTTGATCTCCAGGTCGCCGATGTAGTTTAGCCCCATCATCGTCAGCGCGGTCACGCCGGCACCGACCAGCGAGCCGACAATCAGCGTGATCAACGCGGCCTTGGCGGAAGTCCGCCGCCAGAAGACGCCCCAGACGAAGACCACCGTGGTCGGCGGTGCCACGGCACAGAAGACGTTGACCATCGCCTGGAAGATCGTCGTCTTGCCGAAAAGCCCGACGCCCAGCGACCAGACAACGGCCACGATCATGGCCACAAACGTGGCGATCCGGCCGACGCGGATCAAGTGCTTGTCATCGGCCTCAGGGGCCCAACGCTTGTAGATGTCGTAACTGAACAGCGTCGCGATCGAGTTCAGCGCGCCGGAGACCGTGCTCATCAACGCGGCCAGCAGGGCGGCGATTACGAGACCTTTGGCCCCGACCGGCAATACGTTCTGGATCAAATGGGAGTACGTTTGGCCCGTGTTGGGCGTGCCGTCTTCGTTCAGGGGCAAGGGGTCGATGATCCCATTCTGGATCATGCCCAGGCAGATCAAGCCCGGCAGCACGAAGATGAAAACCGGCAGAATCTTGATGAAGGCCGCAAATAGCGGGCCGATCCGTGCGTGGTTCTCGTCCTTCGCGCCGAGCACCCGCTGTACGATCGTCTGGTCGGTACACCAATACCAGATGCCCGTGATCCAGTAGCCGGCAAACACCGCGTACCAGGAGAGCCCGGTCGGATCGCTGTCGGGCCGGCCCATCGAGAAGTTGTTCGGGTGTACGGTCGCCTTCAGGTTGCGCCATCCGTCGATCATTTGCCCGGGGTCGGACAACCCGGCAGGGGTCCCGTCCCAGTGGCCCATCTTGTAAAGCCCCAGCAGCGTGATGCAGACGGCGCCGGCGATCAGCACGATCGTTTGGATCGATTCGGTCAGCACGACGGCCATCAGCCCGCCGATGATCGTATACAGCGCCGTAGCCCCGCAGATGGCGATAATCGTCCACAAGCGGTACTGCTCGGGATTGTCGAGGAAGGTCAGCAACGTACCCTCCAGCACGACGGCGCCGGCATAGAGCGAAAACCCGATGTGAACGATCACTGCCGAGAAGATGCAGAGCACGGCCATGATGTCACGGCAGCTTCGGCTATAGCGTTTCTCGATGAAGTCGGGCAGCGTGGCCACCCCGGCGCGGATGTAGAACGGGGCGAAAAACAGCGACAGAATCACCAGCGTGAAACCGGCCATCCACTCGAAGTTGCCGTAGAGCAACCCGCTGCAGTATCCCGACTGGGCCAGCATCACCAGGTGGATCGTCGAAATATTCGTAGCGAACAGGGCCATCCCGATCAGCGGCCAACGCAGCGACTTGCCGGCCAGGAAGTAGTCGCTTCCCTTGGCTTCTTTGCGTCGCAGCCCGGCCCAGCAGCCCAGGGCCACAATGCCCAGCATATAGACGATGATGATCGTCCAGTCGATCCAGCCAACCGTCATTCCGGGGGCGGCGTCGGTACCGGCCCCACCGCTGGCAAACAGACTAGGCATTGCGAAATTCGACATGGAGGCCTTCTCCTTGTAGTTTCTGGGGAGCGTGTCGCTCTGGGCACCGCTGTGATGCGACGAAACGTCGAATCTAACAAATCATCGCCCGGCAAACAAGCATCGGCGCCGGAAAACGCAACCTGCAAGTGGTCGACTCCCCCCCGAGAACGGGCTAAACGCTGCCGGGAGCCAATTAGCCCTGCCCCAGAAGCGGCTGCTCAGCTATACTGTTGCCTCGTTGACGTGCGAACGGACACGGGATACCTGATCCACGGCGCGTACCCCACGCAGCGCAGTGCGTGGGCGTTGTAATCCCCAATCCCCAATACCCAATCCCCCATACC
>JABMRB010000257.1 GCA_013202865.1 Candidatus Nealsoniibacteriota bacterium
ACTGCGTTGCGTGGGGTGCGGATTGGGTTCTTCTCTGTCGCGGGCTTTGAGATACTGACCGGCGTATCGCTTTCCACCTCTTGGCAGCGTGACCATGGCCGATTCCCACCCGACGAATCCGAGACGCCCCTGGTATCAACTAACGCCGGACAGATTCCTGATCGCGTTGCTGCCGGTCGAAGGCCTTCTCCTTCTATCCGAACGATTCTGTTGGTTCCCATTCAATGAGCACAAGGGCTGGACGGTACTGATTGCCGTAGCGACCGTCGTCGTGGCGATTCTCTGTATGTTGCTCTGGTTCGGCGTCAGCGTGGTTCTTCGCCGGCGCTTTCAGTTTAGCCTGCGTTCTCTGCTGCTGTTGGTTGTCGCCGTGGCCGTCGCGTGTAGTTGGTTTGCGGTCAGGATGGAGCAGGCGCAAAGTCAGCAGAGAGCGATCAAGGCGGTTGAGCAAGCATACTATGACTACGAGATGGGCGACCGTACGCTGATCGCAAAACCGAACCTTCCCGCTCCACGGTGGCTTCGCAACCGGCTGGGCGTAGATTTTTTCGGAGACGTAGTATGGCTCACGTACACGCGGCACTCCGACTCCGAGTTGATCGACTTGGAGGGACTGAAGCAGCTAGAGTACCTCAACTTGTCGGGCAATGAGGTCACCGACGCCGAGTTGGTACACCTGAAGGGGCTGACGAAGCTGAGGCAGCTCGACTTGTCGTACAACGAGATCACGGACGGTGGGCTGGTACACATTAAAGGCCTAACCGAGATCGAGTGGCTTGACCTGAGTGGCACTCGGCTGACGGACACAGCGCCGGTGCATCTGAAAGGGCTCACCAAGCTCACGTCACTCGACCTGTCAAGTACTCGGATCACGGACGCCGGGTTGATCCACCTGGGAGGGCTGACCGAACTCGTCGAGCTCAAACTGGCGCACAACAAGATTACGGACGATGGACTGGCTCACCTGGCAGGGATGCCCAAACTCGAGTGGCTGATCTTGCCGAACAATGAGATCACCGGTACCGGGATGATACACCTGCAGGGTCTGCCCCAACTCGATTGGATCAACTTGTCAGGGAATCAGATCTCGGATGCCGTTCTGACGCAGTTGGCGAAGCTGACACAACTCGAATGGATCGGCCTGGAGGGCACACAACTTACCGATCGGGGCGCCCGGCAACTCCGCGCGATGCTGCCAAGCTGCATGATTTCCCACGAATCGAAACGAATCTATCCCGTGGACCCCTGCAAGCGACAACCCGTGCCCGCTTGGAAAACTCTACGTAACAATAACAATCGGCGCGTATTAGGAAACTGACGGCCGGCGAGGCACGGTCGTTTCTCCGCGTCGCTGTTGGCACCGTGGTACACTTGCCTTGGTGTCCCCCTCAAGACCGATGGGAAGCGACGGACAGCACGATGCGTAGAACCGGATTCTCCTGCACGATCTGTATGGCTTGCGCTCGACGAGCGGTCGTTGGCGTGGTGCTGTGCGCTATGGTGTGGAACACCGCGGGATGCGGGCTTACCGGGCGGCGGACCGTGTGGCGAAAGCCGGTGATGGCGAAGGCCGGGGGGTCGCCCGGGGCGGTGGCGGTGCGTCCGGGGCAAGCCCACGCTGCGATGCGGCCGGTGCTCCCCGATCCGGCGACCGGGCAAGCGTGGCAGCCGGGTGTCGATCCGGCGGCGGCCATCGCGGCGGCCGAGGCGGCCTACGCGCGGGGCGATGCCTTGCGGCAGAAAGGGGCGGCCGATTGCGTCGATGCCTTCTATCAGACGGCCGCGTCGAGTTGGCAGTTCCTCGAATCTTATATCGCTACGTCCTCCGTGGGCACGTCCTCCAGCGTCACTGCACAGTACGACGCGAACTTCGCCCGCGGCTGGCGGCTTTACCACTCGGGACTGGCCCGGTTGATCGAGACCGGACAACAATACAAACGGCTGGACGCCACGGGCGGTCTGACGGTCGATACGGCGTCGGGTCCGCTGCATATTCCCGTGGTCTATCACGGATTCGCCTGGGGGCCCGAGGATTTCAACCGGTTGGTCCCGGTCGGCGATTACAAGGTGCCCGACTTGTCGCACGTGCATCGGCAGCGAGGCCTCGGCGTTGCGTTGGTGGTCGAGCGTCAACGGCAAGTCGACGAGCGGTTCCACCTGCAGCAGCAACGTTTCGCCGCGACCGTGGTCCTTCGGCCGGGCGTCGGCGAGCCGGGGATGAAACTCGAACTGCACGATCCGCTGCGAGTCAGCAAGGTGCAGGTGGCCGGCCGGCAGTTGCCCCTCGACGCCGATATTACGGCGCCGTTTGCACTCGGGCTGGCGACGATGCAACGCGACTATTTTCAGGAGTTCCTCCGCCCGGGTGCTTACGACGGTGAGGCCAAGTTGCTGATGCTGGAGCCTTATCAGCCGGGGAAGATTCCGCTGGTCTTCGTCCACGGCCTGTTGTCCGACCCGCAGACCTGGATCGAGTTGGCCAACGAGCTTCGTGCGCACGACGATCTGATTCGCGACTATCAGATCTGGGCGTTTCAGTATCCCACGGGCGAGCCCTTCCTGCGTTCGGCGGCCACGCTGCGGACGGAACTGCAAGCGGCGGTCGACGCGCTCGATCCGCAGTGTCAGGACCCGGCGCTCAGGCAAATGGTGTTGATTGGCCACAGCATGGGCGGCCTGATCGCCAAGCTGCAAGTCACCTTCAGCGACGACGCGATCTGGCAGTCGGTTGCCAAGGTGCCGCTGGAGCGGATCGTGGCGACGCCCACGCAGCGCGAGCGACTCGCCGAACTCTGCTACTTTCAGCCGAGCGCGGCGGTCAAACGGGTCGTGTTCATCGGTACGCCGCACAACGGTTCGTCGCAGGCGAACCGGCTGATCGGACGCCTCGGCGCCAGTCTCGTCCGGCAAGACGCCCGTCGGCAGGCGGACCACCAGGAACTGATCCAACGGAATCCGAACGTGTTTGCGCCGTTTGTCCGCAAGCGAATCCCCCCGAGCGTCGATCTGCTGGAGCCGGGCAATCCGATCCTGGCGTCGATGCAGCGTCTGCGCATCGGTCCGGAGGTGAAGCTGCACTCGATCATCGGCAACGGACGACCGATGCTGCTGGGCGGTCCGGCCGACGGCGTGGTTCCGGTATCCAGCGCTCGCCATAGCGGCGTCGAGTCGGAGCGTCTCGTACCGACTAAGCACAGCGGGATTCATCGCCACCCGATGACCGTGGAGGAGATTCTCGGTATTCTGCGGCGGCACAAGGTTCTGTACGCTACGTTGTAACGTGGTCGTTGGCTGCAACTCTTGGACGCCCCCCACTATGATCGGCAATCAGATAAGCGGGAATCTGTAACTGGATTTGCTGTGCCCTGTTTGCAACGGCCATCCCATTAGCGGCCGCGGAGGAATCCTGTTGTAGCGCGGTGCCGTTCGATATTCTGCACTTCTCTTCACTCTCGCGTGATCTCTACCTGCAATTGCCCCGCGTTGTCGGCGAATTCGGCGGCCGAGTCGTTGATCTTCAGATAGAGCGTGCCGGTTGCTTGGGGCGAGAGCTTCGTTGCCAGCCCCACGACCATCGGCCGCAGCAGGGCCGAGGAACGTTGCGGCTGGGACCCGTCCGGGCGAACGGCGGCCAGCAGGATCCCCAGCGGGCGGCCCCGGTAGTAGCGGATTGACACACCGCCCGGCTCGCACCACCAGATCTGCGGCTGCGAGGCCACTTGATATCGGCCCGACGCCACGAGCCGGTACGTCGTGGCGCCGTCAAGCCGCAGGCCGCTGTTCTGCCATCCGCGGTCGGCCGCCACGGTTACCCGCCCGCCTTGGGCCGGTAGCGGTTTGCCGGGTGTGAAATCGACGGCCGTCCGGGCAACGTCGTGGCCGTACTCCAGGCCGGCCACCAGGATTTGCCACTCTTCTCGCAGGTCGTCCCAGTCCTTGCCGAGGGCCGCGTAGAACTGTCGATCGAAATCGGGCGCCAACACGTTCTTATGAAGACGGCGAAACCGCTCCTGATACCGCGGATGGCGATCCATCAGCGCCGCAGCCGCCCAGCACCACGCGTACGGCTCGGTCTCCAGGTGGGCGTTGGGGGGATAGTCGATGACCTCTTTCAGCCGCTTGGGTCGGCGCTCGGCTACGGCGTCTTTGATGATTTTGATACGGCCCCAGTAGGCGACTTCCTCGCGGTTGGCCGGCATGTGGTTGAGCGTCAGTTTCCCCTGCTCCCAGCGATGTGTGCTCAGCAGTTCGGCGATTCCCTCCATGTACCACGCCGGACCACACCCACCGAGCACCGTGTTCATGAAGCCGTGCGTTCCCTCGTGCAGCAGCAGGTGACGCCGGTAGTAGTCGCTCGGCTGATCGTAGAGCCAGAACTCGAAGTTCCGCGCAAACCCATGCCGAAAAGGCGGCAGGCTACCCGGCAACAGACCGGCTTGCTGGAACCGCGCCTTGTCCTTGATCAGGAAACCGGTCAACTGCCAGTCGGCCTGTTTGCTCGCGTCCACGCCGAAGTACTCGCACCACTGCGGAAAGGCCAGGTCGAACACGCCGGGGAGTTGATCGATCCGTTGGTCTGTCGGCAGGTCGGTATAGAGCGTCAGCCGCTTGCCGGACAGTTTCCGGATACCGGCCGCCGCCACCGCGGCCTCGTCGATTTGCATCCGGGGCAAGTTGGGAATAAACCGCGGCGCCGAATCGGCCGGTTGCTTCAGCAGATCGCCCAGCGAAGGAGGTCGCGTGTTCTCGGCCGGCCGGTCGGGGACGTCGCCCGGGGCGCCGTCGGGTGAGGCGTTGGGTGAACCGGGTTGTTCCTTTTCGGACCGCAATGGCCGATCGCGCGGCTTCTCTATCTGGGACTGGGGATCCGACCGATGGGCAGTCAGCGACGTTTCGCCCGAGCCGCTACGCTGCGTCACGAGTTCACCCGGCGACTCGACCGAACCACCGCACCCGGGGCCCAAACAGCCGAGTAACAGCCAAACCGCGTACCGTTTTGCAGAAGCCGACGACATCCGACCCTCGATTTGAGACGACCAACAATACCCTATTCTACGCCGCCGAGGCCCGTTTGGGGAGCCCGCTTTCTGTGTGCCACAGGGTAATAGATAGGGACAGGATTCACAGGAATGACAGGATGAACGGTTACGGACAAAGCAATTCCCCGACGCTTCCCGGCATTTCCTCTCCCTTCCTCTTTCTTCCTTTTCCCTCTTTCTTCCTTTTCCATCTTCCTTCCTAATTCCTTCTTCTTCTTTCCCGATTCCCCCCTTTCCCCTCTTTCCTTTCTCCTTTTTCCTCCTTCTTCCTGTCGCCACGCGGCCCCGCGACAGGCCGCAAGGACACAAGACGTCTCGCCGCCGGATCGGTTTCGTGGTATAGTTTCTGGTAGTTTGCCAAAGAGGTTGGGTGCCATGCTGACCGTAATCGTAGTCTCCGACGCGACCGGGGGAACGGCCGAGAGGATTGTCCGATCGGCGCTGACCCAATTCGAGGACGCACCGGTGGACCTGATCTACCGTCGCAACGTTCGCTCGGCCGAACAGATCCGCTACGTGGTCCAGGAGGCCGCCGCGGGCAAGTGCATGATCGTCCATACGCTGGTCTCCGACGAACTGCGGCAGTTGATGCTGGCCGGGGCCCGGTCGTTCGGCGTCGATTCGCTCGACGTGATCGGACCGATTCTCGACCGTCTGGCCGTCCACCTCGACCTCACGCCGCAAGAGCAACCCGGGCTGTGGAAGCAGCTTAGCGATGTCCGATCGCGGGAGATCGAGGCGGTCGACTTCGCTTTCCACCACGACGACGGGCAGCACGCCGACGACCTCAAGCGGGCCGAAGTGGTGCTGGTCGGTATATCGCGGACGATGAAGACGCCCACGATGCTCTACTTGGCCTATCGCGGTTGGTTCGCCGCCAACGTGCCGATCGTGCCGGGCGTGCCGCTGCCGACCGGGCTGCTCTCGACGCCTCCGAGGCGGGTCTTCTGCCTGGCAATGGGCCGAACCCGGCTGCGGGAGCTGCGGCTGGTCCGCGCCGACCAAGAGGCGATCCCCGTCGAGCCCTACGCGTCGCCCGAGGTCATCCGCAAGGAACTGCAACGGGCCGAGCAACTCTGTCTGGAGCACGGCTGGCGGCGAATCGAGGTGACTGGCAAGTCGGTCGAAGAGGTCAGCCGCGAGATCATCGCCCTGCTGCCGCACGAGCGGCACGGCGCAACTGGCGATACTCGGCAATAGGCGGGGCGGCGGATGGGTTGCCCTTCCACGTCGCATTATCAACGGGAAGGAGAAGGTCGTCTACGGAAGCGAGCGGGAACGAAAAACGGCAGCTTAGGGAAGCGATGAAAACGAAACCAGCGGCCTTGGGCAATTGAGGTGCAAATCGCCATTCAGTGGGATTTGAGCCGAGGGCAAGGGAAGGCATGGGATCAAGACCGACGGCCCGCTGATTCAAGCGAATCGATTGCCAGCGACACGCTTTTGCGTATCCCACGTCGGCACGCTCGGTTTACCGTTGGGGCCTTTTGCGCTGCGCGATACGTTACGGTCAATCGTCACCTTCCAACGTGACCTCCCGTTGATACCGCCGTGATTGGGGAAAACGGAGCACAAACGACGCGAATTGGAACCCTTACCGTGGAACGGACGAACGTCCAGAGAAACGGCTCCTGCGCGAGCAGATCCTTGCCACGCCGTGTAACGCAACGTATCATGAGCGGCCTTGAGAATCCCCTCTTCTGTGCAGTGGAACATTGAGAACCATCATGCGAAATCTGCTACTGACTATCGTCCTCTTCACACCCGCGGTGCTCCGTGCTGAAGCGGACGACGACGCGGCCGGGCTGCCCGGCGAGGTGGCTGCGTTCCGGCAGGTCGTCCAGAGCAAGGATCTCGACACGTTCTCGAAACGGGCCGTGGAACTCCGCCGTTGGATGATCGAAAACGATCCGCACCGACCGATCTACCATTTCACCGGACCGGAAAGCTGGATCAACGATCCCAACGGCGTGATCTATCACCAGGGCAAGTATCACCTGTTCTACCAGTTCGACCCGATCGTCGACGGCCGCCGCAGCAAGCGTTGCTGGGGACACGCCGTCAGCGACGATCTGGTCCATTGGGTCGACTGGCCGGTGGCGATCTGGCCCAACTCGCCGCACGACCGCGGCGGCGTCTACTCGGGCAACATGGTGATCGACGACGACGGCGTACCGACGGCCCTCTACACGGGCAACGTCCGCGGCCATGCCGAGTGCTACGGCATGCAGGCCCGTAGCCACGACGGGATGCTCACCTGGAAAAAGAAGATGGTGATGGACAAGCGCCCGACGTCCGAGTCGCCCGTCCATTGGGACGCACAGATTTGGAAGGACGGCGAGAACTGGTTCCAACTGATCGGCGGTCGGCTCGACGGCAAGGGGGCGGCCCAACTCTGGTCCTCACCCGACCTGGACCGGTGGACCTATCGCAAGGCGATCTGCAGCGGGCTGCTGGGCGGCTATTGGGAACTGCCCTACCTGATCGAACTCGGCGGCCGGCACGTGCTGCTGGTCGGCGCCGGCAACCCCTATTGGATCGGCACGTACGACCGGCAGACGATGACGTTCACACCCGACCGCTCTGAGCCGACCTACGTCGACCCGGGCACCTACTACTCGTTCAACGTTCACATGGTCGACGACAAGGGCCCGGGCAACTCACGTCGCCAACTGATGCACGGCTGGGTCACCGGTCCGGCGTCGCCGACGAAGACGGTGCCCTATTGGCAAGGGGCCCATTCGATTCCGCGAGTGATTACGTTGTGCGGCCGTTATCTTCGGCAGGAACCGATCCCGGAACTCCAAGTCCTCCGCGGCCCCCACCGGCAACTTCGCGATCTAACGATCCAGCCGGACGGGACCGGCTACCTGAGCGCGGTGCAAGGCGATGCGTTGGAGATCGTCGCCCGGTTCGACGTGGCCCGTTCGCAGGCGACGCGGTTCGGCGTGAAGGTCCGCGTGTCGGCGGACGGCAAAAAGTTCGTCCGCGTCTGGTACGATCCTGCAACCGAGCAGTTCGGCACCGACGGCAGCGTGCTCAAGAAGGTCTCGGCATGGGGCGGGATCGTCAACTCGGCCGCCACGGACGATACGCGGCAGCAGACCGCGACGCTACGGATCTTTGTCGACCGTTCCGTGCTGGAGGTCTACTGCGGCGGCAACGCGCTGACGAACCGGACCTTCCCCGACGGGCAAGCACTCGGCGTCGATCTGTTTGCCGAGGGCGGCGCGGCCCGCGTGCAACAGATCGACGTCTGGCAGATGAAGTCGCCTTGCAACCCTCGCTGACCCTCGCTGCCAGGCTCCGCCTGGGGACGAGAGCAACGAGAGCTTGCAGGCGGGCCGCCTGCACCACGGGAGCGCATTTGCGGCTTTGAGCGGTTATACTTTCTGACCGGCCGTACAACGTGTACGGATCGTTGTTTTGTGCATCTGCGCCGGCCGCGTTACGAGTAAGTATAGGTGTACGTGTGCGCGAAGCGTTGTCGACAGAGGTGTATTCCGGGACCTTGCTGCATGAGTCGAATTGCTTACCAAGATAGCACGACGGCAACTGTCGAGCTCGCCACTCCGCCCGGTCCGCCGCCGGTGTTGTCCACGCTGGTCGACGTGGCCCGATGGCGAGCACGAAACCAACACCGCGATCTGGCGTTCACGTACCTGGTCGACGGCGAGCATGAAGGCGGACAACTCACCTACGGTGAACTCGACCGCCGGGCCCGGGCGATCGCGGCCGGATTGCAGCATCGCAGTGCCGCCGGGCAGCGGGTCCTGCTGCTGTTCGAGCCGGGGTTGGACTACGTGGCCGCCGTGTTCGGATGCCTCTACGCCGGCGCCTTGGCCGTACCCGTCTATCCACCCGATCCGTTACGACTGCATCGCACGTTGCCCCGGCTGCAAGCGATCGTCGCCGACGCCGGGGCCCGGTTCGTGTTCGGTTCCGAAGAGATCCTCCGCCTTGGCGGCAATCAAGTGGCCGGACCGTCCGAGGCAGCCACGTTGACGATGGACGAACTGGCCGACGGCAACGCCCGCGACTGGCAGCCGCCCGATCATGAAGACGGCGACGACCATCGGCTGGCCCTGCTGCAATACACGTCCGGCTCGACCGGTTCGCCGCGGGGCGTGATGCTCGACCACGCCAACCTGATGCAGAACCTCGCCGGCATGCACCGCGTCGACAGCGAAGGCGTCGTCGGCGTTAGCTGGCTGCCGCCCTACCACGACTTCGGCCTGATCGCTGGCGTGCTGCTGCCGGTCTATAGCGGGCGGCGGACCATCCTGATGTCGCCGCAGGCGTTCATCGGGCGGCCCGTGCGGTGGTTGCGGGCGATCTCCCGCTACCGCGGCAAGACGACCGGCGCACCGAACTTCGCCTACGAACTGTGTGCCCGAAAGATCCGCCCGCACGACTGCGAGGACCTCGACCTGAGTTGCTGGACGCTGGCGGCCGTGGCGGCCGAGCCGGTCCGGGCCGACACGCTCGACCGGTTTGCCGAGAAATTCGCACCCTACGGTTTCCGACGCGAGGCGTTCCTGCCCTGCTACGGCCTGGCCGAGGCCGTGTTGCAGGTAACCAGCCCCAACTGGCGCGAATTGCCGCTAGTGCAAACGTTCTCTCACCGGGCGCTGCAAGAGAACCGGGTGGTGCCGTCCGCGATGGACGACACGGACGGCGGCCAGCTGGTCGGATGCGGCCGGCCTTTGCCAGGGCATCGCGTGGTGATCGTCGACCCCAAGTTGCATCAGGAGCTACCGCCCGGCGCGGTGGGAGAAATCTGGGTGGCCGGCCCCACGATCGCACAGGGCTACTGGAATCGGCCCGAGGAAACCGAGCGGGTCTTCGGTGCCCGGCTCGGCGGCCGCCAGAACGATCAAGGGGAGAATGCACGCGACAAATACCTGCGCTCTGGCGACCTGGGCTTCCTGCACGAAGGCCAGTTGTTCGTCACCGGGCGGCTGAAGGAACTGATTATCCTTGGCGGACGCAACTACTATCCGCACGATATCGAACGGACCGTCTACGGCAGCCACGCGTCGCTGAAACCCGACGGCGGCGTGGCCTTCTCCTGCGACGTCGACGGCCAGGAGCGGCTCGTGGTGGTGCAGGAGGCACGGCGCTCCCGAAGAATCGATGCGAACGAGGTCTTACAGTGCATCCGCCGGGAACTCTCCGAAGAGTACCTGCTGACGCCATACGCGGTGGTGCTGATCGCCGGGGGCACGCTGCCTAAGACCTCCAGCGGCAAGCCACGTCGCCGCGCCTGCCGGCAGATGTTCCTCGACGGGCGGCTCAGCGTGCTGGCCCAATGGCGCGACGGGCCTGCTGGGCAAGGTGAGGACGCTCGGCACGATTTCGTCTCCCCCCGAACACCGCTGGAAGAAGAGATCGCGTCGGTCTGGGCCGAGGTGTTCGGTGTCGAATCCGTGGGTGTACACGACAGCTTCTTCGACCTGGGCGGCAACTCGTTGAAGGCGGCCGAGCTCTGCACGCGGTTGCAGGATCTGGCCCCGCACCGGCTGCCGCTGCGGCGACTGTTCGAGGGTCCCACGGTAGCCGGTCTGGCCGAGTTCATCTTCGCCGCCCATCTCCGCCAGCAGCCACCGCGACGGCTGAGATGGCTACTGCAACACCTGGCGGCGATCTCTGACGACAAGGCCCGACGCATGCTGGCCGGCGGCGAGCGGCTGGTCGTCTCCCGGCGCCATGCAAGGGGGGCTGGGGCAAAGCGCAGCGGTGCCCCAGCCACCCGGATGCCATGAAACCCCGCCAAGCTCCCGGGGGTTGTATCACGACTCTCGGGCCGCCATACTGATTCAGTCGCAACAAGCGTCCGTTGATGGTCCCACGGGAGGCCCCTGCCATGTCTACGAAGATCAGTCGCCGCGAGATGTTGACTTGCAGTTTGGCCTCGGCCGGGCTGCTGGCGGGTCACCGGGTACCGGGCCGCGCTGCCGAGCCGGAACCGAAGCGCCCGCCACGGGCCGACCGCTCCGGCGACGCCCCCAGCTTGCCCGTGGCCGTCAAGCGGTGCGAGTCGTACGAGCCGAGACTGCTGCGGCAGACCATCGACGAGGCCGTCGATCTGATCGGCGGCATCCGCAAACTGGTCGTGAACAAGACCGTCACGATCAAGCTAAACGTGACCGGCGGACCCACCAACGGCGATCTGGGTGGGCTGCCCGCCTATCGCACCTATCACGTGCATCCGAACATGGTGGCGGCCGTGTGTGCCGCGATCCACGACGCCGGTGCAAAGCGGATCATCGTCGTCGAAAGCCAATTCTCCGCCAAGCCGCCCGAGGAGGACCTCATCGCGGGTGGGTGGGACGTCAAGGCGATCAAGTCGGCCGGCGGCAATCAGGTCACCTTCGAGGACACCCGCAACCGCGGTCGCTGGCCCAAGTACAGCCGGCTGAACGTGCCATGGGGTGGGTTCCTCTACCCGGCCTTCGACTTGAATCAGCGTTACGAGAAGACCGACGTCTTCGTCTCGCTGGCGAAGATGAAAGACCACGGCAACACGGGCGTGACGCTGGCCGTGAAGAACCTCTTCGGCAACATGCCCAGCTCGCTCTACGGGGCCGACGCACCGAACGAGTCGAGCACCAGCTATCGCGGACCGATCGTCCATTTGGGCCGCAAAGCGGTACCCGACGGCGTGCCGGCCGAGATCGGCCCCGACGTACCCACCGACTGGAAGCTCCGCGTGCCGCGAGCCACCGCCGACTGCCTGGGAGCCCGGCCGGTCGACCTGGCGATTATCGACGGGATCGAGACCAACCGCGGCGGCGAAGGTTTTTGGATCCGCGGCGCCGAGCCGATCCAGCCGAAACTACTGATGGTCGGCCGCAACGCCGTCTGTACCGACGCCGTCTGCACCGCGGTGATGGGCTACGACCCGACCGCCGGTTTCCAGCAGTTCCCCTTCCAAGGCGAGAACCACTTGCAGATGTTGGCCTCCGTCGCCGTCGGCACGAACGATCCGAAGCGCATCGAAGTGGCCGGCCTGTCGATCCAAGAGGCATTGCACCCATTCAACCCCAAGCGATTGTCGGTGCCGTTGCCCCGAACGTAGGGTGCGTGAAACGCACCACATCGTCCGACATTACCGCCGAGTTCCGTTCGTAGTACCGCCTTTAGGCGGAAGACGTCTTTCCAGGGCATGCCGAGATACCCCACATTCCGGCTGAAGCCGGTACTACGAACGGAACTCGAGTAGTCGAAACCATCGCTGCTACCCGCGGAAATGGCATTACTCCGACGGCTCTAGCTTCTTCAGCAGTTGGAAGACGTCGCTGTCGGTCGAGAGGACCAAACGGGAGTTTCCTTCCAGCGAGGTTTTGAAAACCTCCAGGCGGCGAAGAAACTCGTAGAACTTGATCGCTTCGGGCGATTTGCCGTAGGCGGCGGCGGTCATCTGAATCACCTCGGCGTCGGCCTTGCCCTTGATTTCCGCCGACTTCTGCTCCATCTCGCCTTCGATCAGATCGAGGTCCTTGCGCGTCAGCCCGAGGATGCGGTTCTTCTCTTCTTGCGCCTGCGACTCGAACAGTCTGGCTACCCGCTGCCGCTCCGATCGCATGCGTTCGTAGACGGTCTCCTTGACCGATTCGACGTAATTGACCCGCTTGATGTGTACGTCGAATAACTCGATTCCGTAGCGGTCTTTCAGTCCCTTGCCGGCCACCGCAAGGATCTGCTTCTCCATTTCTGCACGGCCGGTGGTGACTTGCTCGCGGGCACCTTCGGCGGTGCGGGCAAGTTCTTCGCTCTCGTAAACGAGCTGCTCGTCGGAACTGCGGACAACGTCGATGAGCTTGTTTCGGGCGACCACGTCACGCACGGCCGAGTCAACCAGATCGTCGAGAATCTTCTGCCCGCCCTGCTCGGTGCGTACCGCCTTGAAGAACGTCGACAGATCGACGATTTTCCAACGGGCCCAGACGTCGATGAAGATCCGCTTCTTGTCACGCGTTTGCATGCTCTCCGGGGCGCCGTCCCAGGGAAGCAGCCGCTTCTCCAGGACGTGGACTTCCTGAACCAGCGGGATCTTAAAATAGAGGTTCGCTTCGGTTTCGACGTTAACCACTTTGCCGAATTGCGTGACCACGACCTGTTTGCCCTCCTCCACCACGTAGGTGGCGGTCCAGAGCACTACCGCGGCCACGGTCACCAGGGCCAAGAGCACGAGGGGAACGATTTGGCGTTTCATTACGGTCCTCCAATTGGGGCGGGCATCGGTGTGTTACGGTCGAGGTTCAACAACGGCACCATACCGCGCACCGATTCGTCGATAATCGTTTTCTCGCCCACCCCGGCCAGAACCTGCTCGACTGCCTCCAGATGGAGACGCATCCTGGTGACTTCTTTCGCCTGCTCGTATTCGGTCAACTGGGCCTCGAAGGCGTCGATCCGGCCGGTTGTTTCGAGGACCAGACGTTCCCGGTAGCCTTCGGCCTCTAAGATCGCTTGCTCCTTCTTGCCGCGTGCGGCGGGGATCTGGCGATTCCGTTCGCCTTCGGCCTCGTTGACCACGCGTTCCTTGTTTTGCCGAGCCCGGTTGACCTCTTGGAAGGCGTCTTTGACCTTCTCCGGCGGAGAAGTGCTCTGCAGCTTGACGGTGACGATCTCGATGCCCGCCTGGTAACTGTCCAACATCTGCTGAATCTGAAGCTTGGCGTCGGCGGCAATCTCCTCGCGGCCGAAGGTGAGCACGGCGTCGACGCTCCGGTTGCCCACCAGCGTGCGCACCACCGATTCGGCCGTGTCGCCGATCGTGTCGGGCACCGCCGGATTGACGTCGGAAAGTTCGCCGCTGGGCAACGAGCTGTCGGCGATCGACTCCGTGCCGCCCAGGTTGAACAGGAATTCGTTCGCGTCCTTGATCCGGTACTGCACAATCCACTGCACGTTGGCCAGATTCAAGTCCCCGGTGAGCATCTCGGAGACACCCAGGTGCTCGGCCGTTGACTCCGAATACTCGGTCACCCGGCCCGGCCGCTCGGTGGCGAAACCGAACTCCAACGACTGGATGCGTTGCACGGGCACCTCGTAGACCGTGTCGATCGGCCAGGGCAGTTTCCAGTGCAGCCCCGGCTCTACCGTGTCGATGTGGCGGCCGAACCGCAACACCACGCCCTCAGCACTGGCGTCGATCCGGTAGAAGGTCGAAAACCCTACAAACAGTATCACCACTACCAGCAGCGCCGCCGCGATTTGCGGCAAGTAGCGTTTCAGTTGCTCGAGGATATCTTGGGCGGTAACTTGTCCACTCTGATAGTCACGCAGGTCCATGGTCTACATCTCCAATGGTATGGTAGTAGCCGTCTCGCTCCGCAAGACGAAGCTCCATCTCGCGGAGCGAGATGGCTACATTCCCCCGCGGACGGTGCCAAGCCGCGACCGACCACACCAACTGGAATCGGCACACCGGGGCGCCCGACTGAATGCCACACGCCATATTCCGGTTAATCCGAGATTCCCCATGCCAAGGATTGCAACGATAAGCGTCACCGTAAGTGGGGGACGTTGCTCTGGGCTGGCTGTTCTAGATTCCGCCCCTTGCTGCGCAACACCGAGGATCTCGCGAATGAGTCGAATGAGTTGAATGAGATCGTATCGTCCACTGCGCAAAATCATCGCTGCCACCCACCCAATGTCGCGCATCTACTCTTCCACCCAATGCACCGTCGGGTAGATCAGCCCGTCGGCCAACTCACGGCCCGCCTTGCTGCGGAGGCCTTTTAGATCGATGCGATATAACCGTGGCGTGACGTGGCTTTCGATCTTCAGCAACAGCGTCTTGCCGTCCGGCGAGAGGGTGATCTCGGTGACGGGGACGTCTTCGTGGGCGATCTCCGGCGAGGCGTAGGCGCCTTTGTTCTCGTGCCACCAGCGACGCACCTTGGGGCAAACGTCGGGTGTGACCGTGGCCGGGTCGGCTGCGGCGGTTAGCTCGATGCGGAAACCTTCCTTCACGGCCCGGGCTTCGCCGACGGCGAACGTTGGCTCGCCGGTGTACGTGACCTTGTAGATCCCGCCGCGGGCGCGGCCGCCGTACCAGCCCTGGTCGCACATGAAGCCGATGTACATCGCGCCGTCGGGGCCGAAGACGATCTCCGTCGGCCCCGCGTCCGTGCCCTTGAGGAACGGATAACACGTGCCTTGCCGGCCGGTTAGATACTTCTTCCCGGGCCCGGCGTCGATCGGATAGTCGGTGAAGCGGATGATCTGGTTCGTGTTGTAGTCGGCCGAGAAACCTTGGCCCTGGAACGGCCCGAACGGCACCGGCGACTCGGCAAAGTCCATCCCGTTGAGCGACTTGCACCACGGATACGGCGCGCGGATCACGGGCCATTGCACCTTGGTCAGGTCCGGTTCGAGGAAGCCGTAGTGGGCGCCTTCGGTTACCAGGTGGATGCCGTTGGTGTAGTTGTAGTGGCCCTGGTTGATGTTGAAGTACATCCGCCCGTCGCCCGTCTCGGCCCAGCCGAACTGGAACCGCAGGCCCGTGCCGACCTTGATCGTGCGACCGTCGGGCGTGATCTTCAACACGTCGCCGCGCAAGTAGTAGCCGGGCGGTTTGCCGCCGGGGCGATAGATATACGGCGTGGCGTTGCCGCCGTAGAGGTTGCCTTCCTTGTCGCGCGTGAGGCCGAAGAACCAGTCGTTCTGGTGCGACGAGCAGTCCCAGAGCGAGCTGAGCAGTTGGTACGAATCGGCCACGTCGTCGCCGTTGAGGTCGCGGACCCGATAGAGGGCCCCGGGCGCGGTCACGTAGATCTCGTCGTCGTACACCCGCAGGTTGGTGATCTGTTGCAGCGTGCCGCCGAAGTATCGGTAGCTGTCTTGCAGGCCGTCGTCATCGGTGTCGTCGGCAATGCGCAACTCGCCGTCGTAGCCGCCGACCAGCAGCTTGCCTTTGTAGAAGTTCAGCCCGCAGACGAGGAACTCCTCCTCCAACGGCAGCCGTTCGACCTTGAATCCGGGCTGCACCGACAGCGGAAACGACTGCCCCAGCTCGGCCACCTCGACCGGATAGCTGACGTAGCGTGGTTTCTTGGGGTCCTGCAACACAGTGCCGCCGGCAGCGAGGGACGCTGGGGCCTCGGGCGCTTTCGGCCAACGCTTAGGCGGACCGGCAACGATTGGCGGGCCCGGAAGATGCTCGGCCGTTTGCCACACCAGTTCCACCGTCTCGTCGGGGCCCCGATTCGACACGGCCACGGCGATCCGCCCGGCTCCCGGCTCGACGACCGCTTCGTACCGCTTCTTTGGGTCCATGGGCAGGTCGTCGGTAAACGGCTGCTCGACCGGATAGGCGATCGACTCCGGCGGCGCGACCCAACGGGCCGACTCGTCGCCAGAGACGCGAATTGCCCGGCGGCGGCCTGTCTTCTCTCGAATCAGCAGCGTCGGGTTCTCCGCAACCGGCAGTCCCTTTTCTAAGGCCGGCAGGTTGTCTAATGGCGTCGTGCCGACGGTGAACTCCGCTTCGACACGGCCGGTCGATTGCTGAACGATCACGTCG
>JABMRB010000258.1 GCA_013202865.1 Candidatus Nealsoniibacteriota bacterium
AGGTACGAGACCCACGCGTGCTGACGGAAACCACCTTGTCCCGCGTGGGTCTCGTACCTCGACCCACCCTACCATGGTTGCGGCGTTTCCACAGGAGAACAAACATGTTATCGAAACGATGGAGATTCACTGCGGTGGCGATGGTCGCGACCCTCTTCCCGATGACGGCCGGTGCGGATGAGTGGAAGAGCCTGTTCGACGGCAAGAAGCTCGGCAAGTGGGTGGTGGTCGATAAGTTCGATTTCATCAACCACGGAAAGGTCGAAGTCAAAGACGGCCAACTTCTCGTCGGCAAGGGCAACCCCGGGACCGGCATCCGCTACACGGGCGAGTTTCCCAAGGTCGACTACGAACTCGAACTCGAGGCGATGCGGGTCGAGGGCGACGATTTCTTCTGCGCGGTGACGTTCCACGTCGGCAAGGCGTCCCAGTCGCTGATCGTCGGCGGCTGGCGGGGGCCTGTGGTTGGGCTCTCGTGCATCGACGACGAACCGGCCGTGGAAAATGAGACCTGCGTCTACAAGGAGTTTCAGAAGAAGCGGTGGTACAAGATCCGGCTCCGCGTGACCGAGGCCAAGGTCGAGGCCTGGATCGACAAGGAACAGGTCGTCGATTTCACCGTCGGCGACCACAAGCTGACAATCTATTTCGAGCCGGAAACCATGCTGCCGCTCGGGATCGCCACATGGGAGACCACCGGCGCGCTGCGAAACATCCGCGTGCGGAAGATTAAGGTGAAAAAGTAGCTGTCTCGCTCCGTAGCAACAAGACCGGGTTCCACCGCGAAGAAACGACGAAGAAACCACAGATTACACGGATAGAATAGACAGAGCATGGCATTTTGCCGCCTCCCATCCGTGTTGTCTGTGTAATCCGTGGTTTAGGTGGCTACATTCATCGACGCTCCATCGGCTTCAACGCAATCGAAGCCTTGATCAGGTAGCTACACGTGCAGCGGTCGGTTGCGTCGGGCATCAGCACGAGTCCGCCGACGGGAATCACGTTGATCCAACAGCCCGGGCGGATGCCGCCGTAGTTCTGCGTGCCGCCGCCGTTGGGCAGGTCCGTGTAGCCGAGCGTCGCCGAGCGGTAGACCAGCAGGTTTGTCGATCCGGCCAGAATCCCGCAGCCGTAGGATCGGGCGAATTGGAACTCCTTGCGCTTGCCGGTCAATAGGTCCCATGCCCCGGGCTGGGCGTAGATGGTGCGGTCGTTGATGATCGGCCGGGAACCGTAGCTGGCCTCCACGTCCCACAGCCGCTGCCCGTCCGACGCCCGAAACGCGGCCATCCGCCCGCCGACTTCCGAGTCGAGCTTGAAACGCGTGTCCTGGTACGAGGTCAAGATCACGTCGTGCCGCCCAGCAACGGCCAACATCGTGCCGTGTGTCTGCTCGGCCGCCTTCCAAAGGAGTTTGCCCGTGTCGAGGTTGAGTGCCAGCAAGGTACCGAGCGGGTGCGGGGCGCCCTTTTCGCCGCGGCGCGTGTCGTCCATGCGGGCCGAATCCCGGTCGATCAGGTAGATCCTGCCGCCGGCGATCGCGATTGCGTTGTTGCGGATCGACCGCTCGGGCCTCCATTGCCAGCGCAACTTGCCCGTCTTGGCGTCCATGGCAAACAGCAGCACGGATTCGGTAAACTGCGTGCTCATGTCGCTACGCCCGTATCGGTACTTCACCAGATGTTCGGTGTCGGCCAGCGTGCCCACCAGCGTTCCATCGACGCAGGCGACGTAGGCCCAAACGCCTTCACTTCCATCGGGCAGTTTCGGGGCGTCGAACTCCGCCAGCAGCTTGCCGCTGAGACGATCGATCTTTAGGCACTTGCTGCCAGTGCGGACATAGAGCCCGTTGGTCGACACGCACCAATTGGCGCCCGTGCCGGCCGTGCCCATCAGGTGTTCCTGGTCGTAGGCCTTGAGGTAGGCCGGCAAGGGATACTCCCAAAGCGACCGGCCGTTGTAGGCGTCGACGCAGCGGATGGCGTCCAGACCGGCAACGTAGAGTCGGCCGTCAAGCGATAGCGGCGCCGGACCGCGGCCGTGACGGCTGGGTACCTGGAAATCGAGGTCGGTGAACCAGAGCATCCCCAACGGCCCCTTGGCCAGGGTGTCGGTCGAGCAGGCGGTGTTGGCCGGGTCGCAATACTGATGCGTCCAGGTGCCGGCACCTTCCAGCGAACCGCGAACCGCAGTGTGCATCGCGCCCGGTTTTCCCACGCACGCCACGCCTCCGAAGGGCCGTTGCAACCGGTCCATTTTGTCATCCAAGGCGACATTCTCTTCGTCGCGAATCGAACGGCCCGAAATGACCAGATCGGCGAAGTAATCGGGGTAGGCGGTAGCGGACGGGTCGCCCTGATGGACGGTCACTCGCACGCCGTACAACCCGGCCGCATCGAGCTTCTCCCGAGCCCGGGCGACCTTGACCGGATCGGCCTCGACGGCGTAGATCATCAGTGAAGTTTTCTTCGCCAAGGCGTAGGCCAAGGCCCCGTCGCCACTCCCCGAATCGCCACAATCCAGGTCGACGCAGTATCCTTCGGTGATCCCGGTTTGTCGGATGATCTCGTCGGCCGCGGCAGCCGCCGTGTCGTTCTCGGCGTACGGCGTGGCCGGATCGGGCGGTTCGTGCCGAGTCGGTTCCGTCGTTGCGCTGCCGTCGAAACAGTAGATCAGGCCCCGGTCCGTGCTGGCGTAGAGTCGGCCGTCGGCAACCGCCAAGCTGCAGGCGTTGCCGTCCACTTCGGCCGTGAACACGATTTTCTTTGACGGCAGATCCAGCACGGCGATGCGGTTCTCACCGCCGACGATCACCGCATCACCGGCTGCGATCAGCGCGCAGGCACCGGGCAACGGGTTGTTCGTGACGCGTACGGGCGGGCCGAGCGTGATCTTTGCCGCGGCGTTGCCCTTGCGGTCGGCCGTCGGTTGTTCCTTGAGTTCGCTGGTAAGAATGGCGTTACCGACCGTGTAGATCAGGCCGCGCGGAGTTGCCGCGACAGTTCCCGTCGCGATGCCCTTGCCTACCGCGGCACCACTGGCAATATCGAAAACCTGTCCGCCGTTAAGGAACACGGGCCCGGCCGCCACGACCTGCGAACCGCCCGTGCCGCGGTTGGCTTGCAGATGGAAGTAGAGCAGCTTGCCGTCGTTACGGTCGAGTACCGCGGGCACGGCCCGGCCGGTCGGCACCAACAGCCGGTTGCCGGCAACGACCAGATGCCCCTGGGCCGAGATACCGCTGGCAGCGACGGCCCCCCCGTGCGGCTGCGGCATGGTGATCCCGCCGGAGCTGTCGTTACACCAGAGCACTCTGCCGTCGGCCGCGTCGATCGCGTAGACGTAGATTCCCTCCGACGGCCAGATACCGGCGGCGAAGTAGACGACGTCGTCGGCCACCACCGGTCCGCCACGGGCGGGCCATCGGGAGATCATCCGATCGTTGCCCAGCAGCATCTCGTCACTTGGACCGCCGCGGCACTTCCAGAGCAGGTGGCCTCGGTCGGCCGACAGGCAATAAAGGTATCCGTCGTCGCTGGCGGCAAACACGCGGTCTTTCCAAACGACCGGGGCAAAGCGGACGGGGCCGCCGGTGAAGAACGTCCACAGTTCGGTTCCCGTGGCGGCGTCCAGAGCGTAGACCTTGCCGTCGGCCGAGCTGCCGAAGAAGAGCTTCTCACCGGCAATGACCGGCCGGTATGCGCGATCGAACGGCATCCGCGTATCGCGGCCCGACCACGCCGGGCGAGGCGCGTGACGTGAGCGTACCGTCCACCGTAGCGACAGCTCCGCAGGCAACGCGTCGGCCGTGTACCCGCTACGTCCGGCGTCACCGCGACAGGTCGGCCAGTCGGTGGCCGCGACGGATGGGGCTGCCAGGCAGATGCCGGCGAATGTGAGTGCAAAGTGGACGCGGGAAGTCAGGTGGCGAACGATCCGGTGCATTCGATTGTCCTTGGATTGTTGGTTGGCGTAGCAACACACGTTGGCGTGGCAACACACGTTGGGGTGGCAGTTGTACTGCCACCCCAACGTGTGGGCGCGGGGGCAAGCCCCGCGGCTCGCCTCTGTGCTTTGTTTCTATCGGATGTGACGCTTCGTGGCAAGCCATCACTTGACAGGGGGGACGATGTCTACCAGATTGTTGTTCAGTGGGCTTACCTTGCCCGTCGTTGCCACACTGGAGAAAAACCCATGACCTCCTGGCGAATCGCCGATCCGGCACACTTATTGGCTGCAATTCGGGTGTCGCTCGTTCAAGGTGGGCAGTTCCTGGTCGGGCGAATTGCACCGAACGGGCCGATCCTTCGCGAGCGGAACGTCAGCTACGTCCACAAGACGACGTGGGGGATGTATGCCGCCGGCGTCGACCAAGGCGTCATCGCCCGGCTGCTGGACTGGGTTCGTCGGGAGGCCCTGCAAGACAACGGCGACTTCTACTTCCCGGAAGAACCGCCCGAATACAAAGACTTCCAGCGGGTCTATCGCCCGTTGAACTTCTGCCGCATCGCCGTCGAAATCGGTCATCCGCTGGGCCGGCAACCGCGGGTGGTCGACCGCATCTTGCAATACCAGCACGAACCGTCCGGCGGTGTCTTTCACCTCATCGGCGACGACCCGCAACGTGTCGAAGAGCCCGATTCCATCGGCACGCTCAACACCACGTTCTTCGGACACCTGATGATCGCCCTGGACATGCGCGATCGGGCGGTCGCCGCCGGCGATTGGGTCTGCCGTTGGGTCGACGCCAACAGTACACACATTCCCGAGGGCCTCATCTACACGCAGATGACGCCCGGCGGCGAACTGATCACCGACGTGAAGCCGGGTGAGCGAATCTCGAAGGTCGTCGACGTGCGAACGCCGAAACAGGAGTTTTGGAACACGGGCACGGCCATGGCCTATCTCGCCGTGCTCTACGACGTGATGCGGAGCGACTGGGGCTGCGACGAAGCCCAGGCCCGGCCGTATCTCGACACCGCGCTCGCGCTGCTTGATTTCGAATCCGCCATGCCGCTGGATACGTATCTATGGCCGTCGAAGTGCAAGGTCGGCTGGGGGGCCGGCGAGTTGTTGCGGGTGTTGGTTAAGTACGGCGCCGGCGACCAGCCGACGATTTAACGGGCCTACCGCGTGGCCGAACGCGTGGCCATGTTTACGTTCCTCGACAACCAACTCTCCGGCGGCGGCTGGTCGCCAATGCACTATCCGCTCAGCGACGACATCCCGGAAACGGCACTGAGCTACAAGCCGCTCGGCGGCACCGTCCGGGTCCCCGAAGGGCGGATCGAGGGCTCGCAGACGATCTTCCTCTCGGGCGAGGAGATCACCGGCGAGTTCCTCGGCGAAATGAAGGCTATCGAGCAGGGCGTGGCCGCCTTCCCTATCGCCGGTTTGCACGCTATGGTGGAACCCTGAGACGATTTTCACCCCATCCAGGCTTTCGGAGAAGAGGTAGATAATGACACGCGAAAAGAGCATCGCCGCGTTCGCCACCGCCAAGCAGCTTATGCCAGGGGGCGTCAATAGCCCGGCCAGGGCGTTCGGGGCCGTCGGCGGGGATCCGATCTTCTTCGAGCGGGGCGAGGGGGCCTACCTGTTCGACATTGATGGAAATCGATACATCGACTACATCGGGTCCTGGGGGCCGATGATCCTTGGCCACGGTCACCCCCGAGTGCTCGAGGCCCTGGAGGCGGCCGTGCGGCGGGGGACCAGTTTCGGCGCCCCGACCCTGGCCGAGAACGAGTTGGCCCAGATGGTTATCGACGCCGTGCCGTCGGTCGAAAAGGTCCGGCTGGTCAACTCGGGCACCGAGGCCACGATGAGCGCAGTCCGCCTGGCGCGAGGATTCACCGGCCGGCCGATGATCGTGAAATTCGCAGGCAACTACCACGGCCACGTCGATAGCCTGCTGGTGGCTGCCGGCAGCGCGGCCGCCACGCTGTCGGTACCCAACTCACCCGGCGTGACCGAGGGGACCACCAAGGACACGCTCATCTTGCCCTACAACGACCCGGTCGCCTTGGAGCAAGCCTTCGAGCAACACGGCCAGCAGATCGCTTGCGTGATCGTCGAGCCGGTGGCCGGCAACATGGGTTGCGTGAAGGCGGAAGTCGGTTTCCGTCAGGCCTTGCGGGAACTGACCAGCGAGCACGGCGCCCTGCTGATCTTCGACGAGGTGATGTCCGGTTTTCGCGTGGCCTACGGCGGGGCGCAGTCGGTGCTGGGCATTACGCCCGACCTGACCACGCTGGGCAAGATCATCGGCGGCGGCCTGCCGATGGGGGCCTACGGAGGCCGGGCCGACGTAATGGACCACGTGCTGCCGGCCGGCAAGGTCTTTCAGGCCGGCAC
>JABMRB010000259.1 GCA_013202865.1 Candidatus Nealsoniibacteriota bacterium
ACACAGATCTGCCTGGCCGACGAAATCAACCGGGCGACCCCCAAGACCCAATCGGCGATGCTCGAGACGATGCAGGAGGGCACCGTGACCGTGGCCGGCACACGTCACGTACTGAAGCAGCCGTTCCTGGTGATGGCCACGCAGAACCCGATCGAGCAGGAAGGCACCTATCCGCTGCCCGAGGCCCAGCTCGACCGTTTCCTCTTCAAGCTGGTCGTCGACTACTCCACGCGCGATCAGCTTTCGACGATCATCGACCGAACCACCCGCGGCGAAGATATCCAACCCGAGAAGGTGATGGACGGCGAAGAGATCATCAAGTGGCAAGAGTTGGTCCGCGAGGTAATCCTGGCGAAGCACGTACAGGACTACATCGTGCGGCTGGTGCTGGTCACGCACCCGGAGGGGCAATATGCCTTGTCGATCACGAACCAGTACATCCGCTGGGGCGCCAGTCCGCGTGGAGCGCAGACGATCGCCCTGGCCGCCAAAGTCCGTGCGTTGTTAGACGGCCGTTACAACGTCAGCTTCGAGGACGTCCGCCGCGTCTACCTACCGGCAATGCGTCACCGCATCATCGTCAATTTCGAGGCCCAGGCCGAGAACGTCGAGTCGGATCAGGTGTTGTTGGAGTTGTTGGAGAAAGTGCCGGAGAAGGAAGAGATCGGTTGAGGTGCAGCGAACGCAAAAGAAGGAAGGGAAGAGGGGAAAGGGGGGAGAAGGAAAGAGAAAGAAGAGAAAATCAATTGACAATCCTTCCCTTTTCTCCCCTTTCCCTTCTTCCCTTGACACACGCTTCCGTGAATAACTGAATTGTGAATTCCAAATCCGATGCCTGAAACTTCCACACTATTGTCTCCCGAACTACTGGCAAAGCTCGAAACCATGGAGCTGGTCAGCCGGAAGATCTTTCGGGGGCGGATGAAGGGGGAACGCCGTAGCCCGCGCAAGGGGCAGAGCGTGGAATTTGCCGATTTTCGCAACTACGTGCCGGGCGACGACTTGCGGTTCGTCGATTGGAACACTTACGCGCGGCTCGAAAAGCTCTTTTTGAAAATATTTCTCGAAGAAGAGGACCTCCACTTCTACGTCCTGATCGACACCAGCGCCTCAATGGACTTCGGCACACCCACCAAGCTGCACTACGCCAAACAGCTTGCCGCCGCACTGTCGTTCATCGCTCTGATCCGTAGCGATCGGGTGCGGATCGAGACGCTCGGGCAGCCCGGCTCGCAGCCCGGGGCCGTCTTTCGCGGGCGGCAAAGCCTCTGGCAGATGCTCGATCACCTCGAAACGATCGAGCCGGATGAACCGGTCCCGCTGGCCGAGGGCGTGAAGAACTTCTGCCTGCGGAATCCCGGCAAAGGCATCGTCGTGCTGCTGACCGACCTAATGGAGAAGTCCGGCTACGAAGCGGCGTTGAAGTACCTCGTCTCGCGCAATATGGACGTCTACGTCGTCCAGATCCTCTCGGCCGAGGAAGTCGATCCGGACGTCCAGGGCGATCTACGGCTGGTCGATTGCGAAGACGGCAACACGGCCGAGGTGACTATCAGCGTGCCGTTGATGAAACGATACAAGCAGACGCTGGCCGCGTTCGTTGATGGGGCCCGCGACTTCTGCAACCGTCGCGGGATGGTCTACCTGCTGGCTCGCAACGACGTGACGGTCGAGGAACTGGTCACCGGTTTTCTCCGCACGAGGGGGTTGGTGCGCTAATGGAATTCACGCTGACCAACATGCTCTCGTGGTGGCAGTGGATGATCGTGGCGGCCGTGCCGCCGGCGATCATCTCGCTCTACTTCCTCAAGCTGAAACGACGCCCGATCGAGGTCCCCAGCACGTACCTCTGGCACAAGTCGATCGAGGACGTCCACGTCAATTCCATCTGGCAACGGCTGCGAAACAGTTGGCTCCTGCTGTTGCAACTCCTGGTCGTGCTGCTGATCATCCTGACTCTGTTGCGGCCCGACTGGAAGGGACAACAACTCGGCGGCAAACGGCTCATCTTCCTGATCGACAACTCGGCCAGCATGCGGGCGACCGACGTGGGGCCCTCGCGGCTGGAGGAAGCCAAGCGGCGCGTCGGCCAGATGATCGAGCGGACGAATGCGGGTGACACGGCCATGGTGATCAGCTTCTCGGACGCCGCCAGGGTCGAGCAGCAGTTCACCAACGACCGCCAGCAATTGCAGCGACGCGTCAAGGCCATCCGGCCCACGCAGCGGTCAACGTCGCTGTTGGACGCCCTGAGGACCGCTTCCGGTCTGGCCAACCCGGGCCACGTCGCCGAAGACACCGGCGACTTGGCAGTGGCCGAGGCCTTGCCGGCAAAGCTCTATATTCTCAGCGACGGCAAATTCCCCGCAGTCACCGGGTTCTCGTTGGGCCATCTCACGCCGGAGTTCGTCCCCATCGGCCGCTCCGACGCCGACAACGTGGCAATCGCTGCCTTTAGCGTCCGCCGCAGCGAGGCCGACCGCGAACTCTACCAAGCGCTGGCCCGGGTGAAGAACTACGGTACCGACGAGGCGACCGTGATGGTTGCGTTGTATCGCGAGGGCCAGACCGAGGAAAGCGACAACGCCGAATTGACGATCCCACCCGGCGAAGATCGCTCGGCCATCTTCGAGCTCGGGGCCGTCGAGCCGTGTGTACTGCGGGCGAAACTCGACGTTGACGACGACCTGGCCGACGACAACGAGGCTTGCGCGATCGTCAGCCCGGCACAACCGGCCAACGTGCTGCTGATCACCGCTGGCAACGAACCGCTGGAGATGGCCGTGCAGACCGACTCGGTCGCGCGGATTGCCCAGGTGGAGATCAAGGGACCCGACTACCGCCAGGAGAAAACCTATCTCGACAACGCGGCCGGCGGGGTCTACGACCTGGTGATCTACGATCGGTGCGTCCCTAAGACGATGCCGCAAGCCAATACGCTGTTTCTCGGCGTGTTGCCCCCGAGCGGCGGTTGGAAGGCCGGTGCCCAAGTTGCCATGCCGCAGATCCTGCCGTCTCCCAGCGATCATCCGCTGATGCGTTGGGTCAAACTGGGCGACGTGGCGTTGCTGGAAGGCACGCCGCTGAAGATCCCCAGCGGCGGAAGCACGTTGATCGACTCGCCAAACGGTGCCATGATGGCCGTGGCACCGCGGGAACGATACGAGGACGTCGTCAGCGGATTCGTGATCGTGGGCGAAGATACGGGCGAGGATGGCAAGCCGCGGCGATACATCGGCACCAACTGGCCCATTCGCCCCAGCTTCCCTGCCTTCATATTCAATCTATTCGAGTACCTCGGCAGCGGGGCCGCGGTGACCGAAGGCGACAACGTGTCGCCCGGCAGACCGGTCGAACTCGATGCCCCGGCGCCCGGGGCCCAACTCCGAGTGCGTCCGCCCAAGGGCAAGGTGATCGACGCCAGGCAGGTCAAGCCGGGGAAGTTCAGCTTCATGGGCACGGACGATCTGGGGGTTTACGAGGTCCTTTGGAAAAAGAAAAGGCAGCGGCGATTCGCGGTGAACCTCTTCCACAGCGATGAAAGCGACATCCGCACCGATGAGAAACCGGCAATCAAGATCGGTTACGTAGACGTTAACGCCTCCACCGGTTGGGTGGCGGCCAGCCGCCAGTTCTGGAAGGTGCTGCTGCTGCTAGGGCTGGCGGTCCTGATGCTGGAGTGGTATATTTATAATCGACGCGTCTATCTGTGAGCCGGCACTATGCCCCCCGACAGCACGGGGTGAAAAGAGACGGATCCGACCATCATGCTCAAGACGACCAAACCACGACGTTCGCTCCGCAGGAAACGGTTGACCGGTCCCCATCGGCGGCGAAAGGTCTTCAATCGGCTCCTGGAACACCGCCTGATCAAAAGGGTCAGCTTCGAGGAGTATCGCGACAAGGTTCGCGACGTCTACGACGGCCCGCAGGGGGCCATGTTGGCTACTTGCAGCATGCTCTCCGGGCACACGGCCCTGGGCCATCGGCTCTTCAAGAAGGGGAAGTTCGAGCTGCGCGGGGCGCGGCAGATCCTCGACGTCGGCAGTGGGGCCGGCCAGATCGCCAGGCACTTGCTGAAATACGCCGATCCGGGGGCCAAGCTAACCTGCGTCGACCTGTCGCACGAGATGCTCCGCCGAGCCCGAAACCGGCTCAAGCACGCCCGCCCGCGGTTCCTTGCCGCCGACATGACCCGGCTGCCGTTTGCCGACGCTTCGTTCGATTGCATCACTTGCGGCTACGTGCTCGAACACCTGCCCGACGCCAAGCCCGGTCTGGCCGAACTCAGCCGCGTGATGAAACCCGGCGCCCGGATGTTGCTGCTGACGACCGAAGACAATTTCTCCGGCGCCATGACCAGCCGGATGTGGCGTTGCCGAACGTACAACCGCCGCGAGTTGGCACGCCTATGCGACGAACTCGGGCTCGTCTGGCACGAGGAACTCTGGTTCAGCCGCATGCACAAGGTCCTCCGCGCCGGCGGGATCTGTGCGGTGCTGGTAAAGCAATAGTAGTCGGCAAGGACACGATACCGTCCAACGCCCACGGACTGCGCTCCGTGGGGTCGCCCCGCACGAGGTCTTGCGTCAAAGTTATTGCTCCCGCGACGCGTTGCGTCCCGGCTATGGTCGTTCGCTCTCTTGGAGGTCCCCCATGCTCCCCAACGAATCTTCACGGCGTCGCTCCGTCACACGGCGTTCGTTTTTGCGGGTGTCTGCCGCAACCGTCTCCGGCGCAGCGTTGGGCACTCTGGCGCCGGCGTCGCGCCTGCTGGCTGCCGAAGATCGCAAGCCGACGCAGTTCCAAATCGCCTGCATGACGCTGCCCTACGGACAATTCCCCTTGCGGCGAGCCCTCTCGGGAATCAAGTCGGCCGGCTATCGTTACGTCGCCTGGGGCACGCGACACGTTGAGTCCGACGGAACTCCCGCGCCGGTGATGCCCGAGGACGCCCCACCGCAGAAGGCACGCGAACTGGGTAAGATCTGCCGCGACCAGGGGCTCGAGCCGCTGATGATGTTCTCGATCATCTATCCCGAGGCCCCGGGCGGCTTGGAGGTGCTAACCAACCGCATCCGTCAGGCCGCCGCGGCCGCTGTGCCGCAGGTGCTCACGTTCGGCCACACGGCAGGCGGCAATCGGAAACTCTGGATCGAGCGGTTCACCAAGCTCGGCCCGATCGCCCGGGACCACGGCGTGACAATCGTGGTGAAGCAGCACGGCGGGTCGACCGGCACCGGCGAGGCCTGCGCCGAGATCGTCCGCGAGGTGGCCGACCCGGGCGTCATGGTCAACTACGACGCCGGCAACGTGATGGACTATCTCAACGTCGATCCGATCCCCGACGTCCTCAAATGTGCCGACGTCGTCCGCAGTTTCTGCATCAAGGACCACCGCAACTGGCCCAAGGACGAGGACTGCGGCCCGGGCTTCGGCGAGATCGACCACTACCGGCTACTGCATCCGATGGCGTTTACCGGCCTGAAGATCCCGCTCTGCTGCGAGAACATCTTCGCCCCACTGGTGCCACGACCGACCAAACCCGAAGGCATCGACACGCTGGCCCGCCGGGCAAGGGAGTTTCTTGAGACGGTGACCGCGGGGTTGCAGATCTGAGCAGGCTTGATGGTTCGGGTAGCTGAATTCGCAAGAATTCAGGTGCTAGAACCTACCACGGGCGCCCAGCCACTTCGACCGGATTGGCCGGGGGGGGCGACTCGCGGCGGACGTAATCACGCCAGCGCTGGACGTTGCCGTCGAGATTCTCGCCGGTCGACTTCTCCAACGACAAGACGGCTTGATATTGCATGGCCGGATCGCTGTCCTCCAGGGCCGTCGCCAACGCGGCAACGGCCTGGGGGTCGCGTATTGTGCCTAACGCTCGGGCGGCGGTCAGACGAACGTCCATGCTGCGGTCGCCGTCGAGCATGCTGCGGAGCATCGAAGCGGCTTGGGCGTTGCCGCGCCGGCCCCATGCCTCGCAGGCGGCCTGGCGAACTTCCTTGTCGTCGTGCTGCAGGGCCACTTCCAACTCCGCGTCGGCCACGATGCTGGGATACTCGCCGAGAATGCGGACCTTCTCGGCCAGCACAATCGGATCGTCCTCGTCGCGCATGGCCCCGATTAGCCCGGAGGTGATCGTTACCTGGCGCTCGGCGCCAGGTGCGGCCGCCTGCCGAGCCAACTGGCGCAACGAATTGACCCGCCGCTCGGGCGTGGGCAGGTCGGGCGGGTAGGCGGCTGGTCCGCCGATCCCGGGCAGGAAGGAGAAATCCTCCCGCAGTGTGTCGCACCCTGTCACCATCGTCAACAACAGACACAACAGCAACACCGGAACGTATTTGCCGTAAGACCCGTGCATTGATGGCGACCGTTTGTCTTGAAGATGAGTGATTCGGTTGCGGCTGCACGCCACCTCATGGACAGGCTTGCCCAGGGACGTGAGGGCGGGACTATAGCAGGACAGCCAATCTGAGCCAAGATGGAAATGAACCCATTGATACGGCAGGGCAGGCAGTGTAGGCAGGCTAGGAAACGCGTTCTCGCCGGCAAAGTCAAGATCGAGCCCTGTTCGGCGAATATCGCCTTGTAGGCTTGCCCTGACAAGCGAAGGATCGCTGCTATGCCCTGTATGCCCACGTCAGGGCTACAGAATTCGCGGGTTCCGTCCGTGGCGATCTGTCGCTAAGATACATGCACATTGTCCTTTCGGCCAACTAGGGAGACGAACATGCCGGAGCCAAGAGACCATACTGAAAATCGCGGCTGGATCGAGACGATCCTGCGGTATATCCCCGGTTTTCGGGGCTACCTCGAGAAAGAGTACCGCCGCGAAAGCGACGATTTGCAACGGGATTGGCTGGCCGACCGGCTGGAGCGGTCGAAACGGGCGATCGACGACGTGACCCGGGCACTGGCCGACGCAGCCCAGATCGACCTCTTGCCGCAGGTCGACCGCCTGCGGGGCCGGCTCGACAAGATGATCGGGCGAATCCGCGGCGCAATGCAGGGCTATAGCGGGTTCTTCGATCTGGTCAACGTCGACGAGGCCCTGCTGGACCGGATCTACGAACACGACGTGGCGATGATCCAGAAGGTCGAGACGCTGGCCGAGGCCGTCGAGCAGTTGCCCGACAAACAGGACGAAGTCGGCACGCTGCTGGCAGATCTGTTTCGCCAGACCGACGAGATGGATAGCCAGTGGGACGTGCGGGAAGATATGCTCAAAGGATTGGAATAGAGGAAGGACGAGGGGAAATGACGAAGCACGAATGACGAAGTACGGCGGGCGCAATCGTTTAGCGGCGGGGCTTGCTCCGCGTTTGTGCAGTAGAAACAGGTTTCATTCCGCCCCAATCGATCATTCGCGATTCGTCATTCGTCATTCGAGCTTCGTCATTTCCTAAGATATGTTTTCAGATAAGGGAATTCGCCATGGGTATGCGTTTGGAAGTGATCCAGTACTTTGACGAGACGAACCAGTCGCTGGTGCATCGGGAGCCGCCGTCCGGTTCGGCCGACATCAAGATCGGTGCTCAACTGATCGTGCAGGAGAATCAGGAGGCGATCTTCTTCCGCGACGGCAAGGCGCTGGACAGTTTCGGTGCCGGGCGCCATACGCTGACCACCGCCAACGTGCCGTTTCTAACCCGTCTGCTGACGATCCCCTGGGAGAAGTCGCCCTTCCAGGCCCAGGTCTACTTTATCGGCAAGCAGACGTTCCTCGACCAGAAGTGGGGCACCCGCCAGCCGATCCCCTTCCGTGACTCCGAGTTCGGCATGGTGCGGCTGCGGAGCTTCGGCAAATACTCGTTCCGCGTCATCGACGCCAAGCTGTTGATGAGTACGCTGGTGGGTACCCAGGGCAAGTACACGACCGACGAAGTCACGTCGTTTCTGAAAGACATGATCGTCTCCCGGCTGCAAGACCTGTTGGGTACGCTCGGGATCAGCCTGCTGGACATGGCGGCCAAGTACGACGAGATCGCCGCGGCCACCCGGGCGAAAGTGAGCGAGGAGTTTGGTAAGTACGGTCTGGAACTGGTCGATTTCTTCATCAACGCGATCAGCCCGCCCAAGGAGGTCGAGGAGAAGATCGACGCCCGCAGCGCCATGGCGGCCGTGGGTGACCTGAACGCCTTCATGAAATACCAGGCCGCCAACAGCATGGCCAAGCTGGCCGAGCAGGGCGGCGGCGGCATGGGCTCCGGGGCCATGGGAATGGGCATGGGCGCCGGGTTCGGCATGATGATGCCCGGGATGATCCAGCAGGCGATGGTCGGCGGAGCACAGCCCGTGCCGGGCGCTGCACCGCAACCGGCCACCGGCATCCCGGCCGCCGCAGCGGGTGCCGCCGCAGGTGCGGCCGCCGCCGGACCCGATTTCGGCGATCTGGCCCCGGTTACCAGCGATCCGAAGGCGATGGTCCGCTCGGTGGCAACCGCGGCCGACTACAAGATCGAGGAGGCGGGTGAAACGCTACGGATTACGATCCCGGTCGGCACGCTGCGTAAGCAGTTGGTCAACGTCGAGTTCGGCAAGACCGACGAGTCGGGCCATTCGATGGTCAACTACTGGTCGATCTGCGGCCCGGTCAGCGAGAAGAACGCGATGACGTTATTGCGTTACAACACGAAGATGCTCCACGGGGCGTTCGCGGTTCGCCAGATCAACGGGCCGGAGTTGGTCGTGCTGCAAGCCAACCAGCTCGCCGAGACGCTCGATCCGCTAGAGGTCAGCCGCGTACTCTCGGCCATCGCCTGGCAAGCCGACAAGGTCGAGCAAAAGCTATCCGGCGGCGACGAGTATTAGTCCGGAGGATTCACATTTCGCCGTCGGGCCTGCCCGGCGGCGAGAGGTTTCTGGCTTCATCCGGATGAACCTTTTTTACGGTTCGTCCGGAATTCGCGTACCGATGTTCTCGGGGGAAGTACGCGAATTCCGAATGACCCCGAATTGTTTCCTTTTTACCCGCCCCATGCTGGGCGACCTTAACTCCCGGGCGTTGGGTCGTCGGTCGTAACTCGTTTCCTGCGGACGACTTGCGACGATCGGGGCGTGGCGTTAATGCCACGTTAACCGGGGTCGATTTGGGCGATATTTGTCGTTGCAAGTGGTTTCCTGACAGGGGGTTACGAATTGCTTCCGCGATTTTTGGGCCCAAACGGAAACAATTGCCGCGCGTCAATGGATGCAACCTGTTGTGCGACAGGTACTTACGCTGAAAACTCCCCGGAAAAACGGCCGCATCGTCAGGCGTTTGTCGGCCGCTGCTGATGACGCAAGTCATTTCGTGGCAAGGCCTTACAAACAGAAAGGGCCCCCGGGAAACAATCCCATCTCGCAAGTCCTTTCGTGCCAAGCAGTTACGCATCTGAACCTCGTCCAATTCGTACCCAGTTCGATTGTCCGGCGGAAACATTACAACTCGCACGGGGAGTTTTCAGTTTTCAGTTCTCAGTGGTCCGCTTTCCGCTTTCCCGCCATCGACACGTGTACTAATGTATCGTATCCCCCGGCCGTTTTCAAGGTAGGAAATTGGGCCAGCTTCCGAGCCTGTAGCGACAGCATCGGGTTCCACGGCGAAGAAACCACGGATTACACGGATGTCACGGAGAGAATAGATAGGCAGAGCATGGCATTTCGCCGCTTCCCATCCGTGTTATCTGTGTAATCCGTGGTTCGATTTGCTGCTAGAACAATACGTGTACTAATGTATCAGATCGATCTTGCGTCTTCCAGCCCCATTTTCGGGCCA
>JABMRB010000260.1 GCA_013202865.1 Candidatus Nealsoniibacteriota bacterium
AGGCTTTCGCCGCCGGCCAGTAATGCCAGCAGTTGGTCGCCGTAACGTTCGAGCTTGGCGGGGCCGATCCCCTTGACCTCCAGCAAGGCCTCAGGCGAATCGGGCCGGCAACGGGCCAACTCGGTCAACGTGGCGTTGCTGAGGATCTGGTACAACGGTTGCCCTAACTTGGAGCCCTCCTCACGCCGCCATTGTTTCAGCGCATTGAGCAACCCCATATCGGGCTCCCCCATCTCGGTCGGTTCGGTCCTCGGTTCCGCCGGTGCCGGCAGCCCGCAGATCCGCCGCACCAGCGGGGCCGGAATCGGCAGCTCGCCCTCCAACTCGGCCTCGTTGCGCATCACCTCGGAACCGAAATCGGTCAACTCGATCACCGGCCGCATCGGCTCGATCTCGACGTTCCGCAGGCACTCCATGGCGACCAGGCCGTCAATCAGCCTGACGACCTCCGCCTGCTTCAGGTGCTTCAGCAATCCGAAGGTGCTCAACTGGTTCAGGCCGAGCTTCTCCATCTTCGCGCTGCCCGACCCGCAGAGCATCAGGGCGATCAGGTTCTTGCCGCAGGGGAACCGTGCCTGGGTCCGGGCGACACCGCTAAGCGTGATGCGAATCGCTTCGATCAGCTTAGGATCAGTGGCCGCCGCGTGCGTTTCACCCGTCTCGGCCGATTGCGGCTGCGGCTCGCCACAATTGTCGCAATGCCCGCAGCGTGGGGCGTCCTGTTCGCCGAAGTAACGCAGTATTTCCCGCTGCCGACAGCCGCTGCCTAACGCGAAGCGGATCACCCGGTTCAGCTTCTCGTACTCGGCCGCCTTGCGGTCCTGCAATGCGGCGAAGTCGATTTCGAGTTCGTCGAACGGCCTATCCCGCTCGATCATGCGGATCGCCCGGCCGCGAAACGGCGGCACGTAAGTGAACGACTCCAGGCCGTTGAGCTCCCGCAAGGCGTGGGCGATAGAACTCTGGTCGAGATCCGAATCGGCGCCCAGTTGGCGAGGGTGGAAATGGATCAGTTCGTTGCGCCGCGGGCCGACGAGCCGTTCGACCGCTTGCAGCACCTTGCGCCGCACTTTGGCCTGCTTAGGCAGCAGATCCACCAGCGTGGGCAGGTCGCTGTCGAGCCGCAGCGCGGCACGGTTCTGAGAGGCCACGAGCCGTTCGAGCACGCCCGCCCCTTCGAGCAGTTGCTCGCAATTGCCCACGCCGTCGTTGCCGATCGGTAGACTCAACTGCTCCTTGATCTCGGCCTGGGTCATTTCGATCGGGTCGCGGTCGATGCTGCGGAGATGGTCGTAGACGGCCTCGACGTTCTCGCGGCCCGGGTAGGCGCTCTCGATGAAGAACTGCTGAATGTGGCGGTCCGACGGGGCGTAGAACAGCAGGCAACGAGACGGTTCGCCGTCGCGCCCGGCCCGGCCCGCTTCCTGGTAGTAGGCCTCCAGCGTACCCGGCAGGTTGTAGTGGACCACGAAACGAACGTCGGACTTATCGATCCCCATGCCGAAGGCGTTGGTCGCTGCGACGATCTCGTAGCGGCCGGTCATGAAGGCCTCCTGGGCCGTCCGCCGCTGGTCGGGTAGCATCCCGGCGTGATAGACGGCCGTCCGTCGCCCGGCCTTCTGCGAGATCATTCCGGCCACCTCCTCGGCCCGTTTGCGAGTCGACGTGTAGATGATCCCGGAGCCGGGCGTGCGACGGAGGAATTTCAGCAGCAACTCGGCCTTCTGCCGGTCGGTCCGTGGGCATTGCACCTCGTAGAAGAGGTTCGGCCGCTCGAAACCCGTGATGAACGTCCGCGGGTCTCGCAGGTCGAGTTGTTCGACGATATCGCGGCGGACCTGATCGGTGGCCGTGGCCGTCAGCGCGATCGTGGTCGGGCGGCCCAGCATGCGGCGGAAATGTCCCAGCCGGGCGTAGTCGGGCCGGAAGTCGTGTCCCCATTCGCTAATGCAATGGGCCTCGTCGATCGCCAGCAGCTTCAACCCCACCTCGCGGACCGCCTCGAGGAACCGCTGAGAGCGGAACCGCTCCGGCACCACGTAGACCAGCCGAAACTCGCCCCGAGCCATTCGGTCGAGCCGGTCGAATTGCTCGGCCATCGACAGCGTGCTGTTGATGAACGACACCGGCAGACCGAGCACCTGGAGCTGGTCGACCTGATCCTTCATCAGCGCGATCAGCGGCGAAACGACCAACGTCAGCCCGTCGAGCATCACGCCCGGCAACTGGTAGCAAAGGCTTTTACCCCCGCCGGTGGGCATCACGCAGAGGCAATCGCGCCCGGCTAGCACCGCCTCGATCACATCGCTTTGCCCCGAACGAAACGACGAGAGCCCGAACCGCGCCAGGTAAGCCTCTGCGGAAGAACCAAGGTCGTTGTCGCCGGTGTCGGTCCCCATGGGGCACATTATACGGCGGTTTGCCGCCTAGTTGAATGGGCCCTGTCACGTGGTGCAGGCGGCCCGCCTGCCGCCTGCCGCTTGAAGCAACAGACCAGGCCCCATACAATGCCCGCTGAGAAAACGACCCCGAGGTCTTCCCATGGCACAAAAGAAGTCGAAAACCAGCCAGCTCGGCGGAGGATGCCTGATCCTCTTTGCCCTGCCGTTCGCTGCCGTGGGCGTCTTCATGGGTGGCTGGTCGGCCATGACGCTGCTGGACTACACCCGGATGCGCGGCTGGCAGGAGGTCCCCTGCACGATCGTCAAGGCCGAACTGGAGGAACACAGCGATTCCGACGGCACGACCTACGAAGTCATGGCCGAGTACCGCTACACGTTCAACGGGCAAGAGCACACCGGCACGCGGGTCTCGCTCGACTCGGGGGCGGACAACATCGGCTCCTTCCAACAGGACGCACACAAGGAACTCAGCCGACACCGGCAGCAGCGGCGGCCCTTCCGCTGCTTCGTCGATCCCGACGAACCGTCCGAATCGGTGCTCTACCGGGAACTGCGGTTCGGGCTATTGGCGATGAAGATCGTGTTCGCCCTGGTGTTCGGCGGCGTCGGGTTCGGACTGATCATCGGCAGTGTCTTCGCCCGCCGCAAGACCACGGCCGAGAAGCAGCTCACCGTGGCCCATCCCGATCGGCCATGGCTCTGGAAGGAAGAATGGGCCACCGGGCAGATTCGCTCGTCGAGCAAGACGACGATGTGGGTGGCCCTGGGGTTCGCCGCCTTCTGGAACCTCGTCTCCTCGCCCGTGCTCTTCTTCGTGCCGGAGGAGGTTATCGAGAAGGAGAACTACCTGGCGTTGCTGGGTCTGCTGTTTCCGCTGGTCGGGCTGGGCCTGATCGTCTGGGCCGCCCGGGCCGTGCTCCGCTGGCGGAAGTACGGCGAGTCGGTCTTCGAGATGGCTGCCACACCCGGCCTGCTCGGCGGCAGTCTGGCCGGCGTGATCCGGGCATCCAAACCGCTCGCCCCCCCGGATGGCTTCCGGCAGGTGCTCAGTTGCATCGAGAAAACGACCTCCGGCAGCGGTAAGAACCGCTCGACCACCGAGACAACACGCTGGCAGGACGAACGCGTGATCGACCGCCCGTTGAGTGGCCCGGGCGAGCCGACCGCCGTGCCCGTGGCCTTTGCCGTGCCGTACGACATGCCGGCCTCGACGATCGAGAGCGAACGCCGTGAAATCACCTGGCGGCTGGAGGTCTCGGCGGCCGTGCCGGGTATCGACTACCACGCCGCGTTCGACGTGCCCGTCTTCAAGACCGAGCAGAGCCGGCCCGACTTCAAGCTAGACGACGACCTGATCGCCAACTACGCCGCCCGGCGCGATCCCGAGCAGGAGCTCCGCCGCACCGGCATCCTCTGCATGCCCGCACCGGCCGGCCAAGGCGACCGCTATGTCTTCCCCATGTTCCGCAATGCCGGGGCGATCGTCGGGCTTGGGCTCTTCACGGCGATCTGGACCGGCGTCTGCGTGGGCCTGTGGTACAGCGACGCCCCGCTGCTGTTTCCGATCGTATTCAGCGGGTTCGGTCTGCTGCTAGTGCTCGGTCTGTTGGACGTGGCGTTCTATCGCAGCGTGGTCGACGTAGCCCGTGACGGGATCAACGTCAGCGGCGGGCTGTTCGGCATGGGACGGCTGCGGCGGATTGACGCCGGGCAGTTGGCCGAACTCAGGGCGGTCCGCGGGATGCAGTCCGGCAAGCGGCTCTACTACGGCGTCGCAGCAATTACCCACGACGCAAAGAAGATCACACTCGGCAAACGGCTCCCCAACAAGCAGTTGGCCGAATTGGTCATCGAACAGATGCGCCGGTCGATGGAGTCCTAATCCCGCCGCTTGCGGCTTAGCATTTTCTGGAACGACGCTGCTAAGCCGCAAGCGGCAACAGGTGACCTCCATGGAAGAAATCCCCGACGATCCGGGCCGCCGCGGGGCCGTGGCCGTCTGTATGCGTGACGCCCGAATGCTCGTGATCCGCCGCTCCCGGTCGGTCGTCGCGCCGTTGACCTACTGTTTCCCCGGCGGCGGCATCGAAGGCGACGAAACCGAGCAGGAGGCGATCATCCGCGAGTTCCGCGAGGAGATCGCCGTGGAGGTCCGCCCGGTGCGGCCGATCTGGCGGTGCGTAACCGACTGGAAGGTCGAGCTAGCGTGGTGGCTGGCCGACCTACCGCCGGACGCCGTCCCAGTGGCCAATCCGGCCGAGGTCGAATCGATCCACTGGTACACGCCCGCCGAGATGCTCCGCCTGCCCGATCTGCTGCCGAGCAACCGCGAGTTTCTCGAACTGGTTCTGCGTGGGGAGATTGAACTGTAGCCGCTTGGTCCCGTGCCGCGGGCGGCCGACAATCGCTGCAAACAGCCCTCCGTGACGGAAAGCCTACTCCTGAGAATCATCGGGGACATCCGCGCTTCGCCAGCCCGCTTGATTGCTGTATGTCTCGTAGCTTACTCCTGAAACGTGGTCGAATTCTTCGCCCGTCTTGCGCTCGAATGCGGTCGGGGCAACCGTCAATAAGGCCTCGAATTCCATGTCCTTTGGCATCTTCGTCGCATCGGCAAGGACCGATTCATAGAACTCGCAACCGTTGGCGACCACAACGCAACGTTCATAAAGAAACCAGTCAGGGGAGAAGTACTTTCCAGGTTGGTAGGCATACTCACCAATTTCGCGGGCATGTGCCTCTGTATCCAAAACGAAAAGTCTCTCCGACAAGATATCCTCGAATCGCTCAATATCATCGAGGCTCATTTGCGCAAGGGCTTTAACTGCCGGTTCAATGACTGCATCGTCGTCCCCGGTCTTCTTCCAATTGAACAGAGCAATGATCCGCCAAAAGACGTCCTCAGACATGTCCAGCGATGCCCAATCCGGCTTTTCGTATTCCGGAGCAGTGCCCTCAATGTAGCCCTTCTTCAGCTTAGAGGCGATCTGTTTTCCAGATTCTCTCTCGGCTTCATCTTCGCTTGGGAATTGCTTCCGAGTTTCGCGGGGTTTTGCTCCTACACGGCCATGGGTTGTAATACATTCGTTGCCCGTCAATTCTATTGTCCAAAACTTATTGGACCGATCATCTTGGTAGTAGAATTCGCGTTTCATAGGCGTCGTCCCTCGTGCGTAAAGGGGGAGCTGCAGACATAACTTTCCACTCTGGCGATCATGTCAATCGTCATGATCTTCGGGATAGACCTTCTACTGCCAAAAAGAAACGAGACAACTGACAATGACGACCTTCTGGAGGACGTCCCGTAAGATCAATCTGTTGGATCATCTCTATCCTTTTTCCACGGCGTCCCAGCGTCCCCCGCTGCCGATGGCTCGGTGTCCCCCGTTGCCCCGCGCCCGAAAAGTGGGACAGGCACCGTCGGCAACGCGAATCACCACTGCCATGCCGGTCACCGACGGAGCCAGCCCCCCTTTTCGGGCTCCCGCATTTGCAGCTTGAGGTTCTCAATACTCCCGCTTCGTCACCAGCCCCGGCTGCGGGACGGGGTACAGGCCGTTGGGGCCGGCCTGCAACGGGGCGGGCGAATCCATCGTCCACTGGTCGGCACCCGGGGCGTATTCTTCCTCGGAGTTGAGCATCTCGTCCAACGTGGTCTCCTTGCCCGTATGGGCCGCCTTCCGGCCCAATGAACTCACCAGGCTGGCCTCGACGCCGCGTTTCGCCTCGTTGAACGGCTCGTCGGCGCGGATGGCGGCGACCAGATCGTTCCATTCGTTCTGATAGGGATTACCCTGGTCCGCAGCCGTTTCGGACTGCCAGATCATGTTCGCGCGGTCCGGATTCTGGCCCTTGTACGTGCTCGACGGTCGGCCGCAGTCGCCCGACTTGGAGATCACCGCCGAGCCTTTGGTGCCGTGTGCAAAGCTGGAGTAGATCGGAGTGCAGCCCGCCATGCAACGCCCGTCCATAATCAGCCGGGCGCCGTCGGCGAAGATGTACTCCGCCGAGTACGCATCGAAATTCTGATCGACACTCTCCCCGCGATAATGGCGGCCGCCGAGCGCCTGTGCCTTAATCGGCCAGGCGTCCTTCATCCAGCAGCAATGGTCGACGATGTGGATGTAGAAGTCGTTGTAACACCCGCCGCTGGCCCAGATGAAGCTGTGGAAACGTTGAATCTGCCAAAGCAATTCGCTCCCCTGCCCGTTCCATTTCCCCGAGAACGCCGACCCGACCCCCCCGCTCATCCGGTAGCCGCGCATCGTGGTGATGTCGCCGATTTCGCCGTCCTGGATCCGCTTGTGCAAATCCTCCAGCGCCCGGCTGTGACGCGACATCAGTCCCACGCCGACTTTGAGGTTCTTCGCCACCGACTTGTCGGCCAGTTCGAGCATCCGCCGGGAAGTCGGGCCGTCGGACGTCAGCGGCTTCTCCATGAACACGTTCAGCCCCTTCTCCACGGCGTAGCCGAAATGCACCCAGCGGAACGCCAGCGGCGAGGCGAAGATGGCGATGTCGCCCGGCTTCAGGCAATCCATCGCGTTGCGGTGGCCGTCGAAGCCGACGAATCGCCGCTCCTCGGGCACATCGACCTGGGCGGCGAATTTGCTGCTCAGGCTATTGTAACTGTTCTGCAGCCGGTTCTCGAAGACGTCGGCCATGGCAACCAGCTTGACCGGCCCCTGCGCGACCGCCAAGGCATTGGCCGCCGCCCCGGTCCCCCGCCCGCCACAACCGATCAGGGCCACCCGGATCGTATTATCCTCGGCCGCATGGACGTGCGGGACGGCCACACCGGCCAGGGTCGTGGCCGCCGTGATCCGGCCACTGTGCTTCAAGAACTCACGACGCGAGGAGACGGGTTTCGTGGTTTCGCTCATGGCGGGTTTCCTTTTGCGATATGTGTCTAGTAGAACTACTCCGAAAGCCGCCCCATTATCGGCGATGCACTACCGCAATGCAAGGCGTCGTTTTCGCGTAGTGCAGGCGGGCCGGTCTCGCCCTTTCAGCGAGCGTGGGGCAACGAGGGAGCTGTTTCTCCGGGGCTTCCGCCCGGCATTTCGAGATCCCGATATGATCTGTGGTCGCCCGCTGCCGCGGACGGTATAATGCGGATATGATTGCCCGATGGATAGGATGCGTCGGATTATTGGCTGCCGTTGCGGGGACGTCGTTTGGACCGGACGCCGCGCGGGGACAAGCCCCACGGCTCGCGGTGGTGTTTGGGGAGGATCCGGAAGAGACGCTGGTCAGACGGCTGGAGTCGGCGGCGGGTGAGGCGGTCGAGGGGATCGAAATCTCACGGAACGGCCGGTGGGATGCGGAGTCGAGGCTGCTGGCGATCGAGACGACGTTGACCAATCGCGGCAAGGCGGCCGTGGACGTGGGGCCCGTCGCGATCGGCCATTGGGCCACCGGCACGGGAGACGCCGACGCGGCTCGTTACAAAGAGTTGACCTATCGCAACGACCTCTGGCACGGCTCGACCTATTGGACCGGGCCCGATTGGACCCGCGTCGGCCGTAACTGGCACCACCCGGGCATCAACACGCCGAGCATCCGCCGGTTCACCGCACCGCGCGACGGCCGGGCAACGATCACCGGGCGGGTCTACAAGCTCGATACCAACACGGGCGGCGGCGACGGCGTGCGGCTGACGATCCTCCATGGCACCCGTACCGTCTGGAAGGCCGAGATCGACGGCGGCGATACCAAGGGCGTCGAACCCGAGGTGACCCTCGATCTGCACACGGGTGACGCGCTGCGGTTTGTCGTCCACAAACGGGGCCGGATCTTCTACGACACGACGCATTGGGACCCCGTGGTATCCTACGCAAAAGGCCCCACGCTGCGCGCCTCCGAGGGCTTCTCCACGAGCAAACAGGGCGAGCACGGCTGGTCGTACGAAATGCAGACCGACTCCCGAGCGGATAAAGGCCTGCCGCAAGTGGTTGGCTTCGATCGCGATCTGTTGCTGCGAAAGCAAACGGTCGACGTCGGGCAACCGGCGTCGCTCTGCGGCAACGACGCCTTGCCGCTGTGGGTAGTGGCCGACGGCTCCGACAGCAGCGGTATCGCCGTGGCGTTGTGCAACGCGGAACCGTCGCCCTGGCGGCTGCACGCGGAATTCGACGCCAAGGGGGCGCTGCAACTGAAGGTTGTCGTCGGTGATGAGAAGGCCCGCGTGCGAGTGCCGCCGGGCGGTTCGTTGCCGCTGCCCAAGTTGATCGTCGCGGCCTATCGCGGTTCATGGCCCGAGGGGATGACGCGTCTGCGGGAGATTGCCGATTGCCGTCGCAACGACCCGTTGTGGGCAAATCTCCTGAAGCGGCTGGCCGACGAACGCCTCCCCGAGCTGGACCTCTGGGCCATGGTGCAGGCCGAGTGGCAGCAGGAGGACGGACTCGCCGACGCGCCGGGCGAAGACGATTTGTATGCGAAAGCCGTTGCGAAACATCTCGTTGCGACGCGGCGGTTGTTGGATGATCTGCGCGCGGGGCGGCCGGAGGAGTTTTTGGCCGAGGAGGAGGGGGAGTTGAGAGAGTTGGAGGCGGCCAACGACGGGGCCCTGCTAAGCCGCAAGCGGCTGTATGG
>JABMRB010000261.1 GCA_013202865.1 Candidatus Nealsoniibacteriota bacterium
AGCTGAAACTGATCACCAGAAAATCATACGGTTTCCGGACGCAAGAAGCCTACGAAACGGCCCTATACCACAACCTTGGAGACCTCCCTGAGCCAGAATTCACCCACGAATTCTGCTGAAGAGGCACAAATAGAGATCCCAAGAAATCTTCTTCACCTCCTGATTCTCCAAGGGCTCTGCTGCTTGGCTAACGACTGGGCAGATCGCTGCCCAGAGTAATGCAGCCGCAAGAATCGTTGGTCTGTTCATTGTGACACCCTGCCTTTCATTGAAGGAAAGTGAAACTGTCTATGTCTAGTCCGTCCGCTCGTTCGCCACCACGCTGAACTGCACCGTAGATCGCGACAAGGAGAGCGAGATCACCACTTATATTATACTAATAGCGAAAGAAAGGAACGACACCAATTCGGGGGGGCTACTATCATGCAAGGCTGTCGGGCTTTGGGGCGAGAGGTGAGCTGTCGGTTAGAAGCTCGGTTCTCGATGCGGGGCAACACGGCCGATGGACTTGGGCCGAGCATACACGTGTTCCCGTTCGCAGATCGGCAAGCTACAATGGGGGTGTTGCCAATTCGCCTCCAGACAGGAGCTTCGAGCCATGCGGTGGTGTCCCCGGATCGTCTTTGGATGCGTTCTCTTGACTATAGCGGCCGGTACGTCTGACCGAGCCATGGCCCAGCCGCCGGCGGTCGACGTTCCCAAGCAGATGCAGGCGCTCGTCGAGGCCGACTGGATCGCCCGGGACCGGAGTTTCTCACCCGGCAAACGGGTCGCCGCGGCGCCCTCGAAATCGCCCACCGTCACCACGGCCGAGGACTCGGCCGGCGGGTGCGACGGGATCCGCAACGGCTTGTGGGGATTCCATGTGGCCAGCGGCGAGAATGAGCCCTGGTGGCAGGTCGACCTCGGCAAGAAGATGCGGCTCGATCGCGTGGTCGTCTACAACCGCTGCGACGGCGGCTCGGGCGCGCGAACAAAGAACATCCGCGTGTTGATCGCCGCCGACCTTGACGCCGTCAACGCCGGCAAGTTCGAGGCGGTCTACCAGCACAACGGCACGACGTTCGGCGGCGCGACCGGCAAGCCGCTGGTCGTCGGTTTCAAGGATAAGAAAGTGTCCGCCCGTGTCGTCCGGTTGCACATCCCGGGCAAGTGCTCGTTTGCGTTGGACGAAGTGGAAGTCTACGCCGCCGACGATCCTAAGACGAACGTCGCCTTGGGCAAGCCGGCCGATCAGATCAGCACGAGCCCGCACTCGCGCCGCGGCACGATGAGCGATGCGGACTATGCGGCCGTCGGCTTTTCGCCGCGGGGAAAGCCCGCAACGCCGACGGCCGGCAAGGGTGATTTCTCGCTGGCTCACACGCGAGCTGTAATCGAGCGTGGCAACCGGCTCGTCGAGCGGCTTGGGGCGATGGCCATCGGCGATCGTTTACAACCGCTGGCCGGAGAACTCGCAAAGCTCAAGCGTCGACTGGCCGCCATGGAGAAGACCGGCAATGTACCGGACCACGTGCGGCAAGAGATTCACCTCGACGTCCGACGCACGGTCCGCAGCATCGCCTTCTGCAACCCGCAACTCGCCCGCATCGACAAGCTGCTGCTGATCGAGCGGCACGACAGCGGCGGCGTCTTCCACATGTGCGATCAATACTACGGCTGCAACGCCCGGCCCGGCGGCGGGCTGTTCGTGTTGGAGAATCCGTTCTCCGATCGGCCGAAACTGGTCAACCTGCTCGAAAACGCCGTCGTCGAGAACGGGCGGCTGAAGGGCCAGAAGCTCGAGGGCGGTTCGTTCCTCTCACCCGAGGTCTCCTTCGACGGCAAGACGATCCTCTTCGCCTACAGCCAATGCCAGGCCAAGAAGACGTACCAATGGGCGCCCGAGTTCAGCCATCACATCTTCAAGGTCAACGCCGACGGCACCGGCCTGGTCCAATTGACCGACGGCCCGGCCGACGACTTCGACCCCTGCTTCCTGCCGGGCGGCCGGATCGTCTTCGTCAGCGAGCGGCGCGGCGGCTACCTGCGCTGTGGGCGGCACTGCCCGGTCTACACGATGTTCTCCATGGAGCCCGACGGCAGCGACGTGATCTGCATCAGCTTCCACGAAACGCACGAATGGCACCCCAGCGTGACCAACGAGGGCATGCTCGTCTATTCGCGGTGGGATTACGTCGACCGCGACACCAACATCGCCCATCATATCTGGACCTGCTACGCCGACGGCCGCGACCCGCGGTCCTTCCACGGCAACTATCCCGTGCGTCGCGAGAGCCGCCCGTGGATGGAGATGAGCATCCGGGCGATCCCCGACTCGAACAAGTTCGTCGCCGTAACCGGGGCCCATCACGGCCAGGCGTTCGGGTCGCTCGTGCTGATCGATCCGCGAATCGAGGACGACCGGGCCGCGTCGCAGTTGACCCGCCTGACGCCCGAGGTGCCCTTCCCTGAGGCCGAAGGCCGGCCGATCCCTAAGTACATGATCTACGGCACGCCATGGCCGTTGAGCGAGGACGACTATCTGTGTGCGTACGACCCGAACGTCAAGAACCGGGGCATCTACTGGATCGACGCCGACGGCAACAAGGAACTGATCTACCGCGACCCGGCCATCTCCTGCTTGAGCCCGATCCCGCTGCAAGCCCGTCGCCGCCCGCCGGTCCTCCCCGACCGCACCACGCAAACCGCCGCCGCCCGCAAGGCAGCCGGTGGCGACCGCCCGGCAACCGTCTCCGTGATGAACGTCTACGAGAGCGATTTCCAGTGGCCCGCGGGCACGACAATCACCGACCTGCGTGTAATCCAACTGTTACCCAAGTCCACGGCCCCGCCGAACCAGCCGCGCATCGGCGTAGCCAACCAAACCAACGCCCGGGCCGTGCTGGGCACCGTGCCGGTCGAAGCGGACGGCAGCGCTCATTTCGAGGCCCCGGTCGGTGTGCCGATCTACTTCCAGGCACTCGACGCCGACGGCACGGCCGTACAATCGATGCGCTCGCTCACCTACGTCCACCCGGGCGAGCAGCTCACCTGCCACGGTTGCCACGAGCGAAAGCACCGCCCGCCGACCGACGTCGCCACGTTGCCGTTGGCCTTGAAACGCACCCCGTCGAAGCTTCAGCGCGACGTCGACGGCTCGAACCCGTTCAACTACGTCCGCCTGGTGCAGCCCGTGTTGGACCGCCATTGCGTCGCCTGTCATCAGCAGAAGAAGGCGATCGACCTGGCCGGCACACCCGAGGGCGCCTTTACCCGCTCGTACAACGCCTTGGCCGGCAAGTATGGCTTCTACTTCCACGTCACCAACGGCTCGATCAACCAGGGCGTCCACGGCGGCAGCCGCACGATCGCCGGCAAGTTCGGCGCCAAGGCCTCCGAGTTGCTGAAATACATGGACGAGCGACACTACAACGTAAAGCTCTCCCCCGAAGACCGCCACCGCCTGACCCTCTGGCTCGACTGCAACTCCGAGTTCCTAGGTTCCTACGAGAACGTCGCCGCCCAGTTACGCGGCGAGGTCGTCCAGCCGACGCTGGAATAACCGCTTGCGGCTTCAGTGGCCGCCCAACAGCAACTCCCCTCCCTCGACCCGCCCAACGGCCTTTACCGCTACCCCAGCCACCCAACTCATCGTCCTTCAGTTTTGTGACCCCGCGACCGGCACGGTCTAAGGCCGTCCCCGCCACCACCGCGCCGCTGAAATCGGCGTCGGTCAGATTGGCGTAGTAAAAGGAGTTGCCGGTCAGGTCCTTGTCCGCGAAGTTCCAGCCGACGAGGTCGTTGAAATCGAACGTTATCCCGTTGAGTTCTCCAGCCTCATACGAGGCCGTGGAGTAGAGTTGCTCGGCCACGAAACCCTCACCGGTCGTCGAAGCGAAGTCGGCTCCGGCCACCCGCGAGCGGGCCAACTCGTCGTAGCCAATCCGCCGTTGGGCCATGAGGCACGATCCCGTTGTGCAGCAGCCATACTGTACGTAAACTCCGCGAGAATGCGGCCCTACGCTTCTGGCAGTGGCCAGAACCCGACCTGATCGCGTGATGTTGGCCTCGTTTCAAGGCGCGTCGGTGTGCGCCACCGAATGCACTTGCCAATTGCCGTTCCCTGCGTCGATCGTGAACACCTACGCGCGCAATGCCCGATTGATTGAGCAACCGGATCCCTTCACTGACAGCTTGCCTTCCCATCCAGGCGGCCAGGACTGGCTTGCGACCTTTCGCAGCCGTCTGCCCAATGGCTTTGGCGGTCCCCGTCGGATCGGTCATTCGGCCTAGTTTGGCACGGCTGTTGCATACTCATATCAACAGGCCCGGCCAGATCCTTCTGGACAGCCAACACAACAAAGCACGGCTGCTATTGCCGCGCAGTGATTCCCAACAAACCGAGGTGCATGATGACAATTGCCTTTACCGCAGCAGAACCCAGCCTGGACGCGATCATAGGCTTACGCCCCAGTCGCTGCCCCTACTCGCTCATCGCAGACACGCGAAGCTGGAACTGGGAACTCGTGGAGAACCCTAGCCGAACGTATGATGGGGACCTCGGCGCGCAAGCCGTCCAACTGATGGCTAAGAGAAATGTTCGCTTCTTTCTTACCGGCAGTTGCAGTTCGGCCGTCCGTCAGACGCTGTTGAACGCCGGGATAGAAACAATCGTTGGCTGCACCGGCGCCGTATCGAAGGTCATCCAGCAGTTCAAGAAAGGCCTGTTGCAGGCAGGTGCATCGCCCCGTCACCAGATGAGGTCCCCGGCCTTTGGCAGCGGATGCCAATTGTCACCTTCCCATCGTGGATATCCAGGATAACAATCTCCGTGCCGTCGCCAACTCGAATTCGTTCTCCGATTTGTCGATGCAAAACCAACATCAGAGTCCCGTCTTGGCCAGACAAGTAATAACTCCACTCGCGCCCGTTAGCATGAGCGATGTCCTCATGTTGGAACATCAGGCTACTCTTTTGAGTGCTCAGCGGATGGGTGATAACGATTTCCAGACGTTTCTCACCGACTTCCGCGATTAGGACGAGCAAAACACCTCGCGAACTGGTGGTAATGCCGAGGATTCGGGACCAGCCTGATGGAAGCTTGTGCTGTTGCGTGGGCAGGCCTCCTTGCGGCGGATCGGCGCGTTTGCCGGCCCGGAGAGACCGAGCTTGGCCCTCCCTTTACGGGTCTCCAGTACAGTAACCTCGATCGTACCGCCGATCTGAATGCTCTCTCCGGCTCTTCGACTCAGAATTAACATCTCCCGCTCTCCTTTCCGAGGAGCGTCTTGCCTCAGCCAACAAAACGTTTTCGCCACGAAGGCTCTTTGCCGATCTTTCCCGATGCCTGTAAGTAGGCGATCACCTCGGCGGCCAGAGTCTCGCCCGGTTTGCCGCCGGCGTCGAG
>JABMRB010000262.1 GCA_013202865.1 Candidatus Nealsoniibacteriota bacterium
CAGCAAGCCGATTCCGCAGTGAGGTCCGCCGACCAGAGGTCAGTGAGGTCCGCCGACCAGAGATCAGTGAGGTCCGCCGACCAGAGATCAGTGAGGTCCGCCGACCAGAGATCGAGGCCGAACAATCTGCCCGGCGGCGGAGGCGTTCGGCCAAGGTCCCGCAGGCGTCGGCGGCCAGTGCCAGACCGGCGACGCCAAAGACCGCGATCGGCACGTAGGTGGCAAGGTAGAGGACGTGGATCCCGCCCATATCGTAGAACAAATCGAAGACGAGATGCGTCGCTCCGGCGGTGACCAACAGCAACGTCATCCGCCAGTTCCGCCGACCGAGCCAGACCATGCCCGCCCCGGCCGCGACCAGCCACAGCGGCGGAAACTCGCGACGGAGATTCACGCTGTAGTCGACTGCCTTCTGCTGCATCACGCCCGGTGGTTGCGAGCCGAGCAGGCCCTGGAACTGCGGGGCGGTCATGCTCAGGTTGACGCGATCGAAGAAGCCGTCGAGGTCTTCCGGTTCGAGGTTCCAGACCGAGCGCGACGGACCGATCACGGTGTGGAAGTAGCTCGTCGGCCCGGCCGCCCGGTCGATCACCGCGAAGGCCGCCAGCGTGATACACGCCCCGAGGCCCGCGCCGCCGACCGCGGCCGCCCAGTTGGCCTTGCGGCGTTGCGGGGTGAACACCACCAGCAAGATCGCGGCCGGCGCCATGAGCGAATGGGTGACATGCACGCCCAGGCTGACGCCACCGAGACAGGCCGCGGCAAAGAGCCAACCGGTGCGACCGGTCTGCTGCCACAAGGCAATTCCCAGCAGCACGCCGACCATGCAGACCAGACCGGACGTGTAAACTTCGGCGATGATCGCCTGAGACCAGAACGTGGGCGAGGCGGCCAAGGCCAGTGCCCCGGCCAGCGGGACCCAACGTCGGTCGACGAGTACCCGGCCCAGCAGATAGAGCCCCGCCACCGTCGCGGCCCCCATCACGGCGGAAAGCAGGTTCACGCGATACGGCACGTCGCGCAGCGGAATCGCCGTGGACGCCTTGGCCGCCAGCAAGTAGACCGGATATCCGGTGGGATGGGCATAGCCAAGGGTGACGGCCAGCGTCTGAAACTCAGCCGCGTCGGCCGACAACAGCCTGGGCGCCAGCGTGGCAACGTACGCCGCCAACGCAAGCGCGCCAATGCACAGCCCGATCCCCAGATCGCGGCGATCCAGCAAACCACCCGTGTGTTGCGAGGATTCCGGGGCCATGGGACCGTTTTTCGGGCTCCTGTGCGTCCTGTTTGGTGTTATGAGGGGGTGACCGATAAGTGACTTCCCGGTTTCAAACGGTGGGTGGCTGGGGTCGAACTGCGAGGAACGAGCCGTGAGCCCCCAGATCGCCTGCAACTGGGGGCTCGCCCCGATTACCCTTTGTGAACGAAACGCCCTCCCGAGGGCCTTTTGTGGGCCGGCAGGCCTCCGCGGGCGAGTTGTCGTCCTCGGAGGTCGTTTCACTTCTTGACCGGCCCTGTCTAACTTCACCTTTCTCTATTGGAAAGCTTCCTTCTACTAAATCATACCCTTTCTTGGGGTGGCGGTCACTGGGACCGTTTGGGCCGTTGTCGCCGGCCACACGTCGGATGTCCTCAAGCAGTTCGGGATATTCTTCGATCGCCAGATTGCGTTGGGCCGCGGCTACGTGCCGTTCGAGTTTCGCCACCTCCGCGTCGAGGGAATGGCGTTGCCGGTCGTGAGTGTGGTTCTCGATGTCAGGATATCCGGCTTACGGATCGCGACGTGATTCTCGCCCGTACGGATTTGCCCACGTCCCAGATGAAGCTCTCCAACGTCCAGGAAGAGAACTTCGCGACCAATCTGGTCTTGCCCATCGGTGAAATCGGCACGTTCACCGTCACACGTGGCTGGAACTCGGTGGACGTCAAGCTGCGCGGAAAGGATTTTCGCTTCGTGAACGCGCACCTGGAGGACGACGTAGTGCCGATTCAGGCTGCCCAGGCCGCCGAATTACTTGCCGGGCCGGTCAACATCGACACGTCGGTGATCCTGGTGGGCGACTTCAACTCGCCGGCCAATCGTCCGGGCTCGCCGAGCTATAACCTTCTGGTAGGCGCCGGCCTTGACGATGCCTGGACTGCAAGCCATCCCGGTGAGCCCGGCTACACGTATGGCAACGATCCGGACTTGCTGAATTCCGAGCCGCTGACCCTCGATCCCCAGCGCATCGATCTGGTGCTGCATCGGGGCGACGTGACAACGCGGAGCATGGACCGCGCGGGAGAGGAATTGGTCGACCGCACCCCGTCCGGGCTCTGGCCGTCGGATCACGCCGGCGTGGTTGCCACGCTGGGTATCCATATCCGGCCCGCCGACGCGAACGCATACTCGCTCGACGCCCTGTTCGGCGCGATCTCGAACTCGGATCTCGCTGAGCATGCGCACGCCCAGACTTCGAGTTCCTCACGGGTCAAGGGTTTGCCTATCGAAACCATCGATTTGCTATTCGCCGCCGTAGCGCAGGACGACTGATGCCTGAGATGATTTGGCGGTGACCGAGCCAGAACGGGGGTGTTGCGATGCGGGTCCTTCTGATCGCCCCGACGGCATTGGATCTGGCCGGTATACCGAAGCGCAAACCTTTCCGACGTCGGTTCCTTGCCTCCGCCGCGCTACGACTTGATCAGCGGCGGTGTGCATGGACGATGGACGCCGGTGCAAGCGACTCGCGGCTGTCCGCATGCGTGCCGCTTCTGTTCGGTAACGGCGTTCTTCGGAGGTTCGTACCACAAGCGTCCCGTCGGCTTTTTCACTTCGGTTCCTGCGGCTGTAGGTGGGTGCGTTGCGAATTGCATGGCAACTGTTTCGAGTTCCGGGGACTACCGAGGATGGCGGCGGCAACAATAGCCGCGGTAGCGCAGGACGCCTCGCTCGCCGTCAATGTGGGTGATTTCCCCTCGACCCCAACGCGGATCGGCAGTTCACAAAGTTGACCATTCACGCGTAGTTCGGCGTTCTCGGCGGCAGTTGCCATTATAGATTGCTCCAAAGGTCGACCGTGTGGGGCTGAGTGTTTCGGGTCGTGCCCCCGCTGCGGCCTTTCTGCAAGAGCGAACTCTGCGCCGGAGTTGGGCTCCGTTTTGCGTTGCTTTCTACGTCCCGTAGTACGCTATGGCATGTGCCCCAAGCCACAGGCCCGTGGAAACCACGCCCACAACCGTCGCGTAACGACGCCAGTGGGCCATCGTCGCAGGGTCACCGTCGGCTGTAGTCCCATGTTGGTAGCGGATGTCAATGTATCTCGCGGCGACAAGAGAACCAACGATTGCCCAGTAGAAAGCATCTGCGACGCTGAGCACACTGGAACGATGCTGGACAATACCATAGGCGCAAGACACCAAGATCACATTTCCGATCATCATCCAGAAAATCCGCAAGAAGCAACCTGCTGGAGGATCGTACTTATGGTCCTCGTACTTCTTTTCTTCCATCTTTTCTTCCATCGCACTCTCCCGGGTCGCTCTGCACTTTTCAGGGCGGTGGCCCGTCTCATTGGTAAAGGATTTCGTCGCTCGTCTGTTACTGAGGTAACAGGCACAAGGCATACCCCGGCCGCGATTCGGGGTCGAACCACGAATTCCAATCTGGGTTTGCACTCAAGAGCTTGATCTCTCCGTCGACGTTTTCAGAAAGGACCCAAATTGACTTGGGCATCCAAGCATCATGCGCATCATGAATTCGCAGCCGGATCTCCTTGATTTGCGTGTCGTCAAGATTGTCTGCTTCCGACAAGACCAACTCCTGGCAGCCGGTTTGCCCACGCTCGCGATCATTTTGTCGGGGGTCTCCAAGATCATCCCACACTCTCTCTCCATTGTGCGATGCTATCTCTAGCCGAAGCGGAGCATGTGTACCTGCATAGCTGTCCGTGGCCGTGACGGTAAGCAACCAGAGACGCTTGATTCTGGCCATTTCGTGTTCTCCTAACCGAGGACATAGCTGATCCCTCTAGCCGAGTTCGATCCGGGACGCACATCTCACACATAGGATTGCATAAGGGATGGCGTTGAGCCGGACCTTGGGAATCTTTCCGTCGCACTTCTCACACACGCCGTAGATGCCGTCTTCGATGCGCTCTAATGCTTCTTCGATTTGTTCGAGAGTCCGGTCCTTGCTTTCCATCAACGTCAACGTGAACTCCCGCTCGAAGTTGTCGGTGC
>JABMRB010000263.1 GCA_013202865.1 Candidatus Nealsoniibacteriota bacterium
ACGCGGGGTGGAGCAGTCCGGTAGCTCGCGAGGCTCATAACCTCGAGGTCACAGGTTCGAATCCTGTCCCCGCCACTTATCGCGGCCCCTTGCCGCTGCAGAGCTTAGTGTGATAAAGCTAAGTCTTGCAGTGCCAAGGGGTTGTGTCTCTTGTGGGGCCAGTTTCCAGGCTTGGTTCAACGGGCAGCTTCTTGGATAGCAGATGCGATTCGTGCTAGCCCGTCGCCTGCGACGGGAAACCGCACTGATTCCCTCCACATTTCCCGTCGCAGGCGACGCGGCTAACACGGGGTGCTTGCAGTTTATGCCGGTTATGCTATGCTTGAGGAATATACGGGATGAATGGGTTCGATAGGCTTCCCTTCGGAGGTCAAGTTCTTCCTGTGGAGATTGAGCAACAGAGATTAGGCGACCATGAATGAGGGAACGTCCTCTCTGAAGCCCTCGTTCGGGTAGTTTTTGTCGCTGGACTCCGAAACCGCGTTGGGCTCCGCCCATTGGGTCGTTCGACAATTCTACTCCAACGAAGGACGCTTCTGAGCGCTTCCGCTACCGTTGAATTCAATGTTTTCCGCACTAGCACTAGGAGAGAGTGATGAGAAACCTCTGGACACTTTTGATTGTCGTTACACTGCTGATGTTGGGCGGCACGAGCCAGGCGGCCCCAACACTGTGGGATGCCGGAGCGGGCGCGAACAACCACTACTACGAGGTCATCAACTCCGGCGCCAACGGTTGGGTCGCGGCGTTGGCTAATGCCAAACTCCAAGCCCAGCCGGTCGCGGCCTATGGAACCGGCTACTTGGTCACGATAGAAAGTGCTGAGGAGCAGGCATTCATTCAGACGCTGCCCGGTTTCGGCGCTGCTTCCGCTTGGATCGGCGCCACCGATGACGACACGTACAGTTCCGAGGGCAACTGGGTCTGGCTGGGTATCGACGACACGACCACGGACTTCTGGACGGGCACGGGGGGCGGTTCGCCCGTTGGCGGGGCCTATACGAACTGGAATGCCGGCGAGCCCAACGACTCGGGCGGCGAAGACTACGGCGAGATGACCAACACCGGAATCTGGAACGACTTGCAAGTCACCCACACCCGTGACTACTACATCGTCGAATTCGAGATCGTCGGCAACGGCGTGCTCAATAGCAAACAAACCGGCTTCTGGGATCTTGCGAGCACTTGGGAGGGCACGGTCCCCGGCGGAGTTCCCACCAGCTTGAGTAACGTGACCATTGACGACACGGCGACAGTCGCCGACGTCGTCACCGTCCGCGACGCGACCAGCGCCGCCATGACTTTGTCCATTCAGGACGCCAGTTCGTTGGTGATTCAGAATTCGAGTCGATTACACGTTACCACTGCGGCCTACCTTACCGGCGGTTCGATCGTCACAACGGGCACCGGGCAACTCAGCGTCGGCACCACACCCACCGGTGGCTCCAGCCCCATCGAGGTCACTACAGACGGCATGCTGACAGCCAACGCCGTGGCCTCATACTCCGACACATTCGAGATGGCCGGCGGCACCTTCGTGCTCGAAGACTCCCTCACGGCCGCAGTCGACCCGGTGCCGGGGACTCCCAAGGGGCAATGGACGTTTGACGCCAATAGTGCCGACGATTCATCGGTCGGCGCGTACCACGGGACCGTGTCCGGAGCGGGGTTCAGCGGCGACGTGCCGCCGACACTCACCGGCAAGTCGCTCGACCTGACCGGCGGTGACCACTACGTGACCGTGACCACCGGCGTCGGCGAGAACGTTTTCGACATGGACACCTTCACCGTAGCCGCCTGGGTGAAAGGCGCGCCCGGAAACTGGAACCCTTACATCGGCAAGAACGGCGAGGAAAACGGCTGGCAAATGCGCCGTCACGGCGACACGCAGACTCTCGACTTCACCACCCGCGGCACCGAGCCGAATAACGGCGACATGCCCAGTAATTCAGGCACCTTCGACGGCGACTGGCATCACGTGGTGATGACCGCCGAGAAAGTTGGCGACAACGCGTACGACAAGCGGATCTACGTCGACGGCGTGTTGGACGCCCAGCGAGACGAGACGGGCAGCAGCATCCGCGACACGACCAGCCCGCTGGTGTTCGGAGCACGAGTCCGCCTCGAGAGCGGCAACGCCGCCGAACAGGTCGCGCACAACTTCCTCAACGGCAAGCTGGACGAAATCTTGATCTACGACAGCGTGCTCACGCCGACGCAGATTGCCGACATGGCCCCCGTGGCTTCCACTCCTGACATGTCGGCCAAGGATGTGATCGTTACTGCCGACTCGACCATCCGCAACAACAGCTTGGCGGCCGTTTCATTCAAGAGCCTGACGTTACGCAACGGCACGCTGACCACGACCGGCAACGCGATCGGCTTCACCAACGGCACCACGATTGCCAACCCCGCCACCGACGTCGGCATCAACCCGGAAGGGGTTACCGAGTACGGCAACGCGATCAACGGCGGCGGGCAGGCCCTGACCTTCTCGGTCGGTCCGGCCGGCGCGACGATCGTGCCCGGTCCGTATGCCCCCGGCAAAATCGTCCTGGCAGGCATGACCGCCGCCACGATCAACGCCGACGGCGGCACGCTGAACATGCACGGCGCCGACTCCTGGGCCGGCTCCAGCAAGGGCCAGGTATCCAACGGCGGCACGCTGACGTTCAGCCCCGATGCGGTCGATGCGCCCGATCCTCCCGCCGGCTTCACCGCGCGGTGGAGCTTCGACGAGATCTCCGGCACCGTTGCCAGCGACGAGAGCGGGACGTACGACGCCGATCTCAGTGGAGGCGCGACCTGGCAACCCGTCGGACAGTTCAACGGGGCCCTGGAGCTGGACGGTACCGGCACGGCGGTTGTGGACGGCGGCCTGCCGATCACCAATAAGTCGTTCACTATTTCCGCCTATCTCAAACGATCGGCCACCGGCGACCAGTGGTACGTCGGCCAAGGCAACGGAGACAGCAGCGCCCTGCACTACGGCTTCCGCAACGACACCCGCTATGCGATGGGATTCTATGCGAACGACCTCGAATTCGACAACGACGCATCCGGGGACACGAATAACTTTCACCATTATGTGAACGTGTACGAACTCGGCGTCGGAAAGAAGGTCTATCTCGACGGCGTCGAGGTTACCGACACCCTTGGCAACAGCAACGTCAACCCGCTCGGCATCGGCGCCGACGGCCTCGACTTCGTCATCGGTGGCCGGTATAATCTCTCCCTCAAGTTCGTCGGCCTGATCGACGAGTTGATTGTTTACGAGGAGGCCTTGACCGCCGACGACGTGGCCGCCCTTTACGCGGACACCTCCACGTCGATCGACATGTCCGACAAGCACATCTTCGTCGACGGCAGCGGCACGATCCGGAACGATTCCGTCCAGTTGACGCTCGGCGACCTCAACTTGGGTGACGGTGAGACCGTAGCGACCACCGGCGGGCCGACCACGATCCTCGCCACCAACATCGAAGGTGCCGGCGACGCGACCGTGCGGATCGAATCGAACACGATCACGATCCTCAACGGCGGCACCGGACTGAACTTCGGCAACCGTAACGTGACCGTCGAGGTAGCCGGCTCCGACTTCACGGGCCTGCTGCCGAATCCGGCGACCGGTATGAGCAACACGACGTTCGACGTCCAGGGTCAACTGGCTACTCTGGCCGTTAGCAACACCCTGCCCGGTCTCGGGGACGCGGCCGTCAATATCAACAGCGGCGAGTTTCTCATCAGCAGCGCCGGCGGGGATCAGACCATCGGCAAGCCGTTGACCGCGTCGGCCAACGGACTGCTCACGGTGGCGGAGATCCCCGGCTTCACCACCGGTGGCCACGAAGTCACCTTCGACGGCGGCTTGACGCTGAGCAACGGTGCCGAGGTCGGCCTGGAAGCCTGGAACGGCTATACGATGAACGTCACCGGCGCCGTCAGCGGCGTCGGCGGTCTTCGCGGAGCCCAGGGAACCGTCAACGTGGCCGGCCCCGGCGTGAAGGACTACATGGGGCCGACCGCGACCAGCGACGGAACCATGACCGTTAGCACTCCGCTCACGGCCACCGGGGGCCTCCAGATCACCGGCGGCGAGCTGGTGCTTAATGCCCCTGTCAATGCGACCATGGCACTCGGGCTGCTGGGGACCCGCTACAACGGCGCGGATAACGACGCCAACCTGCTGGGCATCGACGACGGCGTGGCGAACGGCCTCAACGGCGGCATGTTGGCACTCACGCCGAACCGCACGATGTTGCATACCGGTGAGATCTGGGACGCCGACGACGGAGGAGGTGACCACTTCGGCTACATGTATACCGGCACCTTCGTCTCCCCGGTCACCGGTTCGGTCGAGTTCGGCTTCGGGGCCGACGACCAGGCGACAGTGTGGCTCGACCTCGATCAGGACGGCGAGTTCGAGGCCGGGGAGATAATTGTCGACCAGTCGGGCGTTGCGGGCGGCGGCTGCTGCTTTATCCAGCACGGAACGGCCTTCAATCTGGTTGCGGGAGAGGCCTACGCGATCGCGGCGCCTTGGACCGAAGTTGCCGGCGGCGATTGGGCTCGGATGGAGATCGACATTACCGGTACCGGTACCAGCCGAGTACGGGTCAACCCCACCGCCGTCAATCAGGCCGGCATGTGGAGAACGCCCGCGCCAAGCACGGTGGACTCCGGCACCCTGCAGGTGAACGACACGCTAGCGGTCAGCACGCTGTCGGTGACCAACGGCGGTACGGTGAACGTTGCGGCAACCACCGGCAGCGTCTCCGCTACCGACGTGACCGTCGCCGCCGGTGCTACGCTCAATGCCGCAGGGCCGGTCACCGTTAGCAGCAGCCTGAAGATCCCGCAGGCCACCGTTTTGGTCGAGGCGGGTGATTTTGTCGTCACCGGCAGTGACGTTGCCGCCGGGCCGGCGAAGATCGCTATCTCGACGCCCGGCACCGTGATCTCGCTGCCGGCCGCGCCGGCGCCGATGCGCCTGTGGCTGGATGCCAGCGACGCCGACACCGTCTTGCAGACCGGCGACGTGCCGGCCACTGCCGACGGTCAGCTCATCATGAAGTGGAAAGACAAGAGCGGCGACGGCCTGGACGTCGTCGGTGACCTCGCCGGTTTTGAGCCCTCCTTTAAGGCTTCGGTTGCCCAACTCAACGGCGCACCGGCAATCCACTTTGACACAACCGACATCCTGCGTGCCGCCAATTCGACCGGCATCGAGGGCAACCACGACCTGACACTGGTCACCGTCTTCGCCAACGCGTTGGATACCGGGCAGAACTATCAGCACGCCTTCCATCTGGGTAACAACGCGACCCGCCAGGCCTACGGGCACTCCGCCTCCCGCAATGGTACCAATGGCCCCATCGGTGCGATCGGCAACCACTACTGGGCCGACGGCCATGACTTCACCTCCACCGGTGGCCTCGTCACGCCCAATATCGTGCTCTCGACGTACGACGCCGACGGCAACGTCGACTCGTTCTGGGTCAACGGCGAGGCGAGCGGCACCTACTCGGTGGACCTCAACATCGCTGCCAACCAGCTCAACGTCGGTTCGCGACTGAAAGACGCCAACGACCCCACGGAAGGCATCAATGGCGACATCGCCGAGGTGTTCCTCTTCGACCGGGTGCTCACGGCCGATGAAATGGGCGATGTCGGCAGCTATCTGGCCGCCAAGTACGCCATTGGCGCGCCGAATTGGACCGGCAATGAGAGTGTCGCCGCTCTGATGATGCCCTCCCCGGTTGACCTGTCCGACACCGACTTGGACGTGACCGCCGCTACGACGATCACTTCCGACGCTCCGTCGGTGCCGTTCCGCAATCTCTCGGCCCAGGCCAACCTGACACTGGAAGGGGCCGCGTACTCCGTTCAGGACGCTGCCATCGCCAACAACGTTGCGATCCTCGGCGAGTTGGAAGTTCGCGGAACGCTCGACGTCGACAAGATGACCGTCGACGGCGGGAGTGAACTGTCGTTCGCCCCCAGTGCGGTCT
>JABMRB010000264.1 GCA_013202865.1 Candidatus Nealsoniibacteriota bacterium
CTCGACGCCGGCGGCAAACCGGGCGAGACTCTGGCCGCCGAGGTGATCGCCTACTTACAGGCATCGGGAAAGATCGGCAAAGAGCCTTCGTGGCGAAAACGTTTTGTTGGCTGAGGCAACACGCACGCGTGTTACTACTTGTCTGGCCGAGACGGAAATCTGATGCTGGTTCTAAACCGAGAAAACGGAGAACGGATTCGAGTTGGAGGTAGCACGGAGGTTGTTATCCTGGATGCCCACGATGGAAGGTGAAAGTTGGTACCGCTGGTCCCCACCATTCTCACCAGGCCGCCCACGGGTGCAAGATCTTGGTTACCGAACTGGGCAGGCCGACGATCTCCTTCATGAGCCGATTGACTTCCAGGGCGTCGGCGGCTAGTCGTTTGAGCCCTTCGATGTCGAACGGTTTGAGCAGATACCCGGGAGATACGGAATCTGTAAACAACGAGCAGCATGACCACTGACCGCTTGGAGTATGGCCGACTGAGACAAGGACCGGCCCCGTTGAAGTAGGCCCCAGGCATCCGCTGATAGTGCCCTTGTGGGCCCAGAGAACATGGGGTAACTTGGTTGTAGTTGCGGAGAGAACATGCGCACCCTGGCGCGCCCATAAATCGAATCCTGCCCCGGCCTCCAGATAACTCTTAGGACACGCTCAGGGCCATGTGCGATCTTACGAAAACTCTATCCTGGGTGCTTCGCAGACTCATTGTGGCATCGAGTGTGTCGCTGCTTTCTCCCGGACTGGTTCTTGGCGCGGCGGAAGATTCCGGACCGGTCCGAATTGGAGTCTTGGCGAAGCGGGGGGCCGAACGGTGTCTGGAGAAATGGGGCCCCACGGCCGAGTACCTGACGGCAGAAATCGGCGGCTACTCTTTTGTCATCAGGCCGCTTGGCCATGACGAAGTCGGCCCGGCCGTTCAGCGCGGAGAAGTCGAGTTCATCCTGACCAACCCGTCTTCCTACGTTGAATTGGAGCGGCTCTACAATGTGAGCCGGATCGTGACGCTTAAGAACCTTCACCTCGGGAAGGCATACACGGTGTACGCCGCAGTGATCTTCCGAAAGTCTGATTCCGATGATATGCGCGACCTCGCGGACCTGAAAGACAGGACTTTCATGGCCGTCGACGAAGAATCGTTCGGCGGCTGGCAGATGGCGTGGAGGGAATTGAAAGAGGATGGCATCGACCCTCGTCGTGATTTCGGCGATCTACGGTTCGGAGGTACACATGACGCAGTTGTCTACGCGGTGCAGGAGGGTAAAGTGGACGCAGGTACCGTCCGAGCCGATACGCTTGAGCGCATGGCGATGGAAGGCAAGATCCGCCTGGAGGACTTCCAGGTGATCCACGAACAACACAGCGCGAGGGGCGACCTTCCTTTCCCTTGTTCGACGCGTGTTTATCCGGAATGGCCGCTGGCCAAGGCCGAACACACCCCGAACGGACTGGCGGAAAAAGTCGCCGTCGCTCTGGAAAGGATGTCCCCAGACAGTCCGGCGGCCCAGGCTGCGAGATGCGCTGGATGGACAATCCCTCACAGTTACCAGTCGGTCCATGACTGTTTGAAAGAACTGCGCATCGGCCCCTACAAAGACTATGGACAAGTGACGGGAGGCGCCGTAGTCCGACAGTATTGGCCATGGTTTGTCGCGGTCGTCGGCCTTCTGCTCGTCACGTGCGTCGTTTCGACCCATGTGATGCGACTCAACCGCAAACTGCAGCATGCCCTTTCGGAGTACGCAAAGGAACTGGCGGAGCGAGAGCAAGCCGAGCGGTCACTCCGGAAGCGAGAGCAACTCCACTTGGAGTCCGAGAAACTGGCTGCGGTGGGGCGCCTCGCCGCCGGCGTAGCCCACGAGATCAACAATCCGCTTACGACCGTGCTGACCTTTAGCCATTTACTCAGGGAGAAAGAGGGCCTGGGTGACCAAGATAAACAGGACCTTGATTTGATCATCCAGGAAACGAGCCGCGCAAGTGAAATCGTTCGCGGCCTGCTCGATTTTGCCCGCGAACGTCCGGCACACAGGGAAGCCCTGAACGTCAACGAGGTTGTTCGCAGAACGATCCCGCTGCTGGGTAGTCAGAAGGCGTTCCAGCGGATTGCCGTGCGCGAGCATCTCCAGGAGGACGTGCCTCCGGTGAATGCGGACATGAATCGACTGCAGCAGGTACTGCTTAATCTGTCGCTGAATGCGTGTGAGGCAATGCAGGAAGGTGGCACGCTGGCGATTTCTACGTCGGTTCAGGACAGGAATGTGCTGCTGAGTGTGACGGACACCGGCTGCGGGATCAAGGAAGAGCATCTCGACCACATTTTTGAGCCGTTCTTCAGCACCAAGCCCGTCGGCAAGGGCACAGGTCTGGGTCTGAGTGTTAGCTACGGTATCGTACAGCGGCATGGCGGTACCCTGGAGGTCGAAAGTGAAATCGGAAAGGGGACCACGTTTGTCATCACCCTGCCTTGCGCCGAGGGCAAAATCTCCGATAGCCAGGACGGAGAAGTCGAACCGTGAGTTTTTCAAGACCTAAAGAAGACGTTTCCGCACCGGGGCGCAGAATCCTCGTCATCGATGATGAAGCGTCCATCGGCCTAAGCTGCAAACGTATCCTCGGCCGCCACGGACACGACGTAGAATCTTACGACGATCCACAAGCCGGGCTTCAGGCGGCCCTCGTTGGTGACTTCGACGTACTGCTGGTGGACCTGGTGATGCCGGAAATCGACGGTTTGGAGATACTCAAGCGAGTGAAGGCCGCTGGGGTGTCTTCCGAGGTGGTGATCATTACCGGCTATTCGACGGTCGAATCGGCGGTGGAGGCCATGAAACATGGCGCGGCCGACTATCTGAGCAAGCCGTTCTCGCCGAATCAACTGGAGATGGTC
>JABMRB010000265.1 GCA_013202865.1 Candidatus Nealsoniibacteriota bacterium
GTAGTACCGCCTTCAGGCGGAAAACGCCTCGCCAGCGCACGCCGAGATACCCCATATTCCGGCTCAAGCCGGAACTACGAACGACAGAAGAAAGGGCAGGCATTATCCCGTTATCCGATAATGCCTGTCCTTTTCTTCTTCTCACATAGCCACGCAATTGCGATATCAGGTCATCGTGACTCGCGGCCCGCAACGTTGCAGGTGGTGTCGTTTCAAAGTCGTAGTCGGACTCGCTGTCGAGTGATGTCACTCGAGCCTCGATGCCATTCTCGTCTTGTTCGATCACCACCATGACGCCGGAAATATGGATTCGCATGCTCCCGTATTTGCCAGACCTTACGTCCAAATGCGGGAATGCTCGGAGAATATTTGCTTTGAGTTCGTTCATGATAATGGTCTGCTATCTGGGACCGGCATCACTTGCGCGGCGAAATACCCGGCCTGCCCCCGTTTGTCCCCTGCTGCAAGTTAGCGTTTATGCGTCCACAGGTCCCTTTAGGGCTCGTTTCAGGAAGCTCCAAATGCTCCCCATCGCGAAACCGCTTGATTGACAACGGTTCTGATTGCACCAGCTTTCCCAGAAGCTCGAACTGACGGGGAGGTTTGCCAAAGTGTGCGGATCGCTTTCCGGTCGCATTCGGTAGTCGTTTGCTCTCATGTGGGCGACGAACTCAGCAGGCAACTTGACATGGTATCTTTCCACATAGACAGCAAGACCTTCCGGCCAAAGCCACACGCCATCGGTTAGCTCTGCATCCCCCATCATTTCATCGGGCGGCCCGTCACTAAATCTGCAATGGGAGAATCCAAGATCCTCGTTGATGCGGATGCCGGACTTGAGATATCTGACGATCTTTGCCTTGTTGTCACGTTCCCACGATTCATCAATAAGATCTCTTGGATGCAACCACGACGTGTTGCTTCCGACCTCCCGCCAATAGCCAATCAGCTCAAGTGATCGAGTCATCGTTCAAACAGTAGCTGGCAACCGGGGTTCAAGTGCGTACGCGAATCACGCAAGCACCCTATTCCGCCCTCCGCTTCCCTCCGTACTTCACCACGCTGCCGTCGAGCAACGAGAGATATAACGCGCCGCGGGCTGTGGACATGCCGTCGAAAACTGGGAAGCTGTTTAATTTGTACTCGGCCAGTTTGCGGCCGTCCGCTGCGGAAACGACCCACAGCAGACCGCCCTTCTTGCCGAGCCATGCTGCTTCCTGGGCGTGGAGTTCGCGGTTGATCGGATCGTCTAGTCCGGGCAGAAATCCTAACATCTTCGTTTCGTCGGCCAGGTCGGGTGGCCCGGCGATGAACAGGTTCTTGCCGCCGAGGGTCATTGCGTTGACTAACAACGGCAGGGCCTCCATCTGCCAATGAACCCGACAGCCGCCCAGACTACCGCCGAGACCGCCGCCGGCGTTGCGGCCCTTCTTCCGACCGCCCGGCGCGACCGGATCGGCTGCCGCTGTGTGCGGGTCCTTGTCGGCCGCGTAGAGTCGATATTGTGTGCGGGGATGCAGCATGTTTCCCAGCGGTTCGCTGCGGAAGGCGAACACGCGCGAATCGTCGAAGACCATGATCCGCCCGCAGGGCGTGTTTTTTCGCGTGCCTGCGTAGGCACCCCATCCCTCGCCGCAATCATCGCCGTAGATCCAGAAGGATCGGTGGAACCACGCGTCGTCGAGGAACCCGGTCTGGCAGAAGAGGTGGCGTCCACCCTCGGCGGTGCGCTCGTTGGGTGCAATGTCCAGCCGTTTGCCCTCCAGATTGAACTTCTGCTCCTGCATATAGACGTACTTCCCGTCGCAGGAGAGCAGGTCGGCGTTGGCTATCGGCATATACTTCGCCGTGATTAGCGTTTGCAGGTTCTTGCCGGAGCGCGGATCGTTTTCGTCCATCACGGTTTCCGAGATCAGCCGTCCGCTGGTCGGATCGAGTCGCACCAGCCGCAGGCCGCCGTCGAAGAACATGTTGCGGCCGGCGAGGCAGTAGGCCACGTCGTCGTAGATCAATACGCTGCCGCTGACCGGCCAGGCCGACTCGACTTGCTGATACGACACGATTCGCTTCTCGGTCGGCGCCACCAGGTAGCGCCACGCCAGCGCCCCGCTCTGGGCGTCCAGGCAGTAGGCCCAACCATCGGCGCAGCCGAACAGCACAGTGCCGCCATGAACGACGGGCGAGGAATCGATCCGGCCGCCTGCCGTGTACTGCCAGACCGGGTCGCCCGAGTCGGAGTCGAGCGCGTAGAGCGTCTGCTCGTCCACCACGGCCACGAAGACCTTTCCGCCGGCAACGACCGGCTGCGTAAGTTTGCCGCCGAGCCGTATCGCCCACGACTGTTCGAGCTCCGAATCCACCGGCGACGGGCTGGACCCGCTGCGCGTCGTATCGCGGCGATACATGGGCCAATCGGCGGAATTCCCGGCCCGCCGGCCGGGCCTGCGGCCCTGGACGGCGTCGTACGCGGGCCCCTTGCGCAGTCGGCTGCTCTCCGGCACCGGCCGCTCGCTGCCCGTCGACTCGGGCGCCAAGGCGCAAAGATAATCGAGCTTCGACTGATAGTAGCAGGCACACGAATCGGGCGGCTTGTAGAGCAGCCCGTTGCTCGGCATGATCCCGTAGATACAGCTTCCGCGAACCGTGTGATTGATGTCTACCGTGTTGCCACCCAGCCGATAGAATTCGGTGCCCATGCCGTTGGTCATGATGTACTTGGTCGTTGCCCGGCTAGGATAGCATCGCGGATGCATCGGGAAGGCCGGGAGGTTCTCCGCGACGAAGTCCTTCTCGATCTCCCCGGTGTGGAGATTCATCACCTTGAAATGGGTGCCGTTCTTCTGGGGCGTGCCCGTGTTGGCCGACCAGACGGCGCCGTCGATCACGAACAGGTCTTCCGGACAGTGGTGACTGGTTTTCATCAGCGATCCGGTCCACAACGGCTTGCCGTCCTCCGCCGCGAAGGCGTTCAGTTTCGTGCCGACGGCCAGAAGCACGACGCCGTCACTGAAGACGACCCTCAACGATCCGCCCGTGGGCACTTGCTTGATCGAGGGGCCCGCGGTGGTCCATTGCGGCGCTGCCGTCTTGCGGTCGATCGCGACCAGTTCCGCGCCGTTGTGGTAGAGCACCTTATCGCCGGCGATGGTCAATGTCAGCGGTGCTACCTGTGCGGGATGTTTCCACAGCAGACGGCCCGAGTCGGCCTCGATGGCCGTGACGATCCGCTCGGGACTCTCCTGCGACCAGGCCCAGCCGCCGTTCGCTCGGCCGATCTCCTTGTAGCTGGTGCCCTCGGCGCGGTAGTTCACCGGCGGAATCTCGGGGTCGACCAACAAGTAGAGCACGCCGTCGCACAGCACGATCTCCTGCGTGGGCTTCGTGTCCGCGTAGGTGGCGACGACCCGGCCCGTAGCCGCGTCGAAGGCCTGCACGGGCGCGGTCAACCCGGCCGCCACGTAGACTCGATCGCCGACGGCGACCAGTTTACGCGGCAGATGGCCCGGCCCGCTCTTCAAGGGCCAGTTGGTGGGGTACCAATCCTCCAGCGGCTTCTTCCAGAGGATCGTTCCGTTGAAGCCGTCCCGCGCGATCAGCGTCCATCGAGCCGGCAGGAAGATATGGTTTCTAAGCCCTTCGTCTATGACGTAGAAGATCCGCCCGCCGGCCGAGACCATTGCATGCATGCTCGACATGAAGTCGTGGTTCCGCAGCCACTTAGGCCCGCCCAGCCACTGAATCCTCCGCGGCGGACCGACGGTCGTGTCTCTGCCGACCATCGTTCCTTGCGGGTCGTGATGGTAGTGGGTCCACTGATCGATCGTATCGGGCCACGGCTTGACGGTCTTCTGCCACACGCCGCCGGATTGGACGTACGCCACGCCGTTGGGACACAACACCCGGATCATCTCCGACAGCGGGACGTCGCCCGAGTCTTCCGCGACCACAAGGTTCACCATATTGTCGGCGTAGGGCAGACGTTTGCCGTCGAACGTATCGACGGCCACACGGCCATAAAGACCGAGCGATTGGATGTGTGCGCGGGCGGCGGTGACGTCGCGGTCGAGCCCATGGACCAGATAGCGACCGTTGCCACGCAGCGCGGCGGTCAGCTTGCCGTCGCCACAACCGAGATGGACCACCAGCCCACCCTCCACTCCGGCCGCATCGAGGATCTCGTCGCCGGACGTCGCACCAAAGGCCGAAGAGCCGGCAAGACAGCAGACCGTGGCGATCAAGACGCCACACAGCAGCAATTCAAGACGGGGGCGTTTCATCGGGGGTTCTCCTATTCTCTATGTCGTACGGCGGGTTTCGAGACGGTTCTGGGGCAATCTCTCTGCCAGCATTGTATCATCGCGCGAAGCGTCCGCCAATCACAATCTCCAAGGGCTGCGCATAGGCCGTGAGCAGCGGCGTGCGGCGTCGGCGTCGCCTACGATTTGTTCCTTGGCGGGGTCCCATTGGATCTTGCGGCCGGTGCGGATGGCGATGTCGCCCAGGTGGCTGATGATGTCGGACTGCACGGCGCTTTCGATCACGCTGACCGGGTCGACGCGCGACTTCACGCAGTCGATGAAGCCTTGATAGTGGTGATTGGTTTGCAAGAGGTGGATTTCGTCGGGACGAATCTTCACCTTCAGCAGCGACTCCGGCTCGGCCTTGATCCATCCGCGCGACGCGGTGACCGTGCCCTCCTCGCCCACGAACTTGGTCCAGTTGTCGTTGCTGCTATCGAAGAAGAAGGGCGTCCCGTCGGCGTAGCGGCCTTTGACGTTCCAGGTGAAGATCGTGTTAAAGAGCTTCTCCGGGATCGTGCCGGTGCCTTCGTATTCGACCGGCGTATGCGGGAATCCCCAGTGGGCGATGTCCAGCGGATGCGCACCCCAGCCGGCGATGAAGCCGATCGAGTTGTCGTAATGGTAGTAGGTACCCCAACTGGTGCAGCGGTCGGCCGTGTAGGGCGTCACCGGCGCCGGGCCGAGCCACCGGTCGTAGTCGAAACCGTCGGGCACGGGGATCGGCGTGGTCGATCCGCCGTCGCCATATTGATAGGCACCGGGCGCCCCGACGCGGATCTCTTTGACGGCGCCGAGATAGCCGTTGCGGACCAATTCGCAGGCCAGCGCACAATGCACGTTGAAGCTGCGTTGCTGCGTACCGTATTGAAAGACGGCCCCGTAACGCCGCACGGCCGCACGCATGGCCTGGTTCTGCGCGATGCTCAGGCCGAGCGGTTTCTCGATATAGACGTCTTTGCCCGCCTTGACCGCGGCCAGCCCGATGGGCACGTGCCAATGGTCGGTCGTAGCGATCACGACGGCGTCGACATCGTCACGGGCCAGCAGTTCCTCGAAGTCGCGATAGGCGGCACAGCCCTTTCCGGAAGTCTCTTTGTAATGCGCGTCGATCATCGCGGCGCGTCCTTCGCGCCGGTCCTTGAAGGGATCGCAGACCGCGACGCTGCGGGAATTGGGCACGTGCAAGAAGCCCCCGAGCAGCCCCGAACCCTGTCCGCCCACGCCAATGTGCCCGATCGCCACGCGCTCACTAGCGGCCGGCACTTCGCCTTGGCCCAAGGCGGTGGAGGTGATCACGTAGGGCGCCGCGGCAGCAGCGGCAGCGCCTTGGAGGAATCGGCGTCTGGATAGCTTTTGTGTTTTCATTTCGCTCTCCCTTTTGATGTGCCGACGGTGCCTGTCCCCTTTTTCGGGCGGTGACACTGGGGCCCCGTGGAAAACGGGGACAGGCACCGAGCCAGCGGCGTTTTTCCGCGGCTTTAACA
>JABMRB010000266.1 GCA_013202865.1 Candidatus Nealsoniibacteriota bacterium
TGTTCCTGGTCGAGGTGATGGGCCGGCACAGCGGGTACATCGCGCTCTACACGGCCTTGGCCGGCGGGGCCGAAGTGGTCGCCCTGCCCGAGACCGAGACGAACGTCGCCCAGATCGTGCAACAACTGCAGGTGCTCAAGGCCCGGGGTAAGAAGTCGATCATGATCGTGGTGGCCGAGGGCGACGAGACGGGCGGAGCGGAGATCCTCAACGAAGACCTCAAGAAGGCCGGCTGCCCGTTCCAGACCCGGGTGCTCACGTTGGGCCACTTGCAGCGTGGCGGCACGCCGGTGCCCGACGACCGCATCCTCGCCAGTCGCCTGGGCGATTTCGCCGTGCAAGCGATCGCCGAAGGCGAGACCGGCTCGATGGCAGGCGAAGTCGGCCGCCAACTGGTACTCACCCGTTTCCAAGACGCCTACGCCAACCACAAGCCGGTGCCGGAAGAGTTGCTGGAGTTGCTGAAGGTGATGGCGAGTTAGACACTTCTTCAACCCCCCATGGCCGCTTGCGGCTTCGCAATGTCATGCGAGAAACTGCGAAGCCGCAAGCGGCCGTTATGATGCTGTTTTCCAGCGGGTGGCAGCGATGATTTCGCGGAGAGCGGTTGGCCATTTCCTTGGGCCTTTTCGCGAAATCGTCGGTGTGGCGCAGTCACAAGAGGTCGGGTGGAAACGCGGCTCCTCTTGTGACTGCGTCACCCCGACGTTTTTCCGAAAACACGTATGGAAGTGGCAACGTCTGCTGCGGAAAAAACATCGGGGCCACCCGCATGGTGATTACCACTGCGAATTCTTGTGCATCGTGAGCACCTTCTCCAGCAGGGCCTCGGCCACCAGACGGTGTCCCTCGGCGTTGAGATGCTCGTGATCGTCGGGGGGGTGGACCTTCATCTCGCCGGTGTGTTCGGCGTAGAGCGGGCCGAGGTCGAGCAACTCGATTCCGCTTTCTCGGGCAAGCCGGCGGATCTGATCCATTGCCTCCTGATAACGCTCGAATTCCGCCCGGTCGACGTCCCCTTCCGGCGGCAGCAGGAACGGGCTGAGCACCAGCAGCAGCGGCGTCTGCTCGCGGCGGCAGAGCTCGGCCGTGCGAAGCACGTTTTCCCATTGCACGTCGGGACGCACGTAGACCGCGTCGAACTCCGCCCCGCGAGCGGCCGTTGCGACGACCATCTGCTTGTAGAGAAACCGGTAGAAATGGGACGCGCGGAAGACGGACCAATGGGCCGAGTTGTTCAGCAGGCCGATCCCCTCGAAATGGTTCCGCAAAAGACACATCTCACCGTCGACGTTGATGATTACCGGCGACGTTTCCACGTCGTCCGCGGTGAACGTCATCACGACCAGATCCGGATCGAACCGCAGGGCCCGGGTCTGCAGGAGCGTGTACTCCTGAAACGTGTTGTAGCCCGGCACACCGAAATTGAGCACTTCGACCGGTCCGATCCCCGTTTCGTCGAGCCGCGACCGCAGCACGCTCGGGTAGGCTTCAACGGCGGTCGTGTGCAGGCCGTAGGTGACCGAGTCGCCCAGGATGGCGATTCGGCGGACGTGCGCCGGCTTCTCGCGAGCGACTTCGGCACCGCGCAGGCCGGTGGAGTTGTGGTCCAACACGCCGGGCTTCAACTCCCAGCCGAGGTAGACGTCGTCGGAGAACCGCAGCATTTCCATCATCCCTGACGGCAGACTGCCGTACCGATCTTGGGGGGCGAACAACCGGCAAACGATTTCGCCAATGCCCGCCACGGCAACAAGCACGAGTAGGTTGGCAAGGAGCGTGAAGACGATTCGCTTGCGGAGCGAGAGCCGGTGCCGGGCGGCCCGTTTCGTGCGGCGTGATTTTCTCCAGAGACCCATACGCTTCATCTCCGTCTGTCTGGCAAGACTATTGATACCATACCCTGAAATACACACGAGAGTAAGTCTTGCCCGCGGCGGACCGCCATGGGAGAATCCGGGGATGAACCGTCCGCAGACGACAACGCAGAGAACATCCATGGAGCGAGGCCCGGCCCTGGTGCTGCTGGCGGTTGCGGGCCCGCTCGTCTACGGCCTGGGGCTTTGGGCGGCCGCGGCCGCCGACGGGACCTCGCCTCGCGGCACCGTTTGCTTCGACCCGGGTGAGGCCGGGCATCTCGCTATATTTCGGTCCGCTACGGCCGCGGTCATGGCCCTGGGCGCGACCTTGTTGCTGCTGGTCGTGCCGTGGATTCTCGGCACGCTGGCAATGCGTCGCCTGCCACGACGGCGCGCGACCGCGCCGGCCTGGAGCCTGGCGGTCAATTCGGCCGCGCTGATGCTGGTGTGTCTTCTGCTGCGCAACACGGTGGGGATCGACCGATTCGGGTTTCTGGCCGTCTGGACCGCCTGGACCTTCGTGTTGCTCGCCGCGGCATGGAAACCGGCCACCGAGGGGGGCGATCTCCGCGCGGCCGTCAAGCGATGGGGGCCGAGTTGGTTGATCGGCCTGGTGGCGACGGTGACGGCAATGGTCTTGTTCGGCGGCGAGCACTTCTTGCAGTGCTTCAACGGCGACGGCACCGAAATGCTCGAGTTGGCCCGGAGCCTGAAGACACATTTCCTTCCCTATTTCGACATCGAAGCGGTCGATCGCTTCGGAACCGTGATCGCCACGCCGGCGCTAATCAGCTCCTATTGGACGTGCGGTCTGCAATTGCTCCTGGGCGAAAACGAACTAGCCACGCGGCTGCCCTTCTGGATCTGGTGGCTGGGTATCTTCGCGACGTCGCTGGCAATGTGCGAAGGAAATGACGAAGCACGAATGACGAATGACGGGGGAAA
>JABMRB010000035.1 GCA_013202865.1 Candidatus Nealsoniibacteriota bacterium
AACAGCGGACCGCCGCAAACCGCCAGCCCATGCGTCCGGCACCACTCGATCTGCTTGTCGCAAATGGTCCAGTAGAAGCTGCCCTCGCTGGCTTCGATCTCGCGCCAGCAGACCGGCACGGCCGCCGCGTTGAAAGCAAGCAGAAACTGCCTGGCTGTGTCATCCTCCAGCAAGGAGACTCCCAGGTTGCCGCCCAGCAAAGTGGGCAGTTTCGCTTCGACAGAGTGGCGGGCGGCAAGCGTCTGGTCGACGTAAGCGGCAACCAGCAGATCGGCCCCGTCCAACGCCGTCCGAATGGCTCGCTGGGCCAACTCGGCCGACGCCGGAGGATCGTCCTGCATCAGGGCGGCCCGGCCAAAGTAGCCTATCGCCTCGGAGACGACTGCGTGGACTTTCTCCGGCACGCTCAAACCGATCATCTGCCAATCGGCCAACTGGTCGCGCAACTGAGCGATCGTTCCCCGGGCAAGCTCCAAGGGGAGTTGATACGCTTCGAACTGCTCCATCAGGCTGCTGGTCGAGAGCGTCACCCGGCCATAGCCTTCAACTTCCCAGGGAATCTGCAGTCGGGCGGAATCGGAAACCGTACGGCGAATCACCAACTCTCCGCCGCTCGCACTCGCCTCGCCCGGCCAGGCAGCGCGGTCCATTCCCGAAAGATAAGCCCCTTGGACCATGGCGTCCCCTTGGACCATGGCTTCCCCTTGGACCATGGCGTCACTGATGCGCTGCGGCGGAGAGACGACAAATCGCATCAGGCCCATCGCCTTGAAATCCTCGGCAAGGAAAAGAAAATCATCGCTAGATTTTGCCAAAATCGCAGTTTACCCGACTTCGGTCGTCCGTTCAACGGCTCCATACCCGCTACCCAAGCCGATCGCACTCCGATATACTGGCCACCAACCGAGACACACTGAGCACTGGTCGGCACGCCGGCCCACTACCCACTGCCCACTACCCACTGTTCTATCCCAAGGAACCGTCCCATGAGCACAACCGTCGTTCTGGAAACGTCGCTAGCCGGATTGCCGGTGCGGCGTGGTAAAGTGCGCGATATCTATGATCTGGGCAACCAACTGCTGTTGGTCAGCACGGATCGAATCAGTGCGTTCGATTGGGTGCTACCCAGCGGCATCCCCGACAAAGGACGCGTGCTGACCCAGATTGCCGCCTTCTGGTTCGACCTGCTCAAGGAGCCGAACCACCTGATCACCACCGACGTGGACATGATGGATCTGCCCGAGGACGCCGATCGACAGTCCCTGGCCGGGCGATCGACCCTCTGCCGTACGACGGAAGTGGTGCCGATCGAGTGCGTGGTGCGGGGCTATCTGGCGGGCTCCGGCTGGAAGGAGTATCAGGCCAGCGGCACGGTCTGCGGCATTCAACTCCCCGACGGCCTGGTCGAGAGCGATCGGTTACCGGAGCCGATCTTCACGCCGTCGACCAAGGCCGCCACCGGACACGACGAGAACATTTCGTTCGAGCGGACGGTGGAGATTGTCGGTTCGGCCATGGCCGAGCAGTTGAAGAGCCGCAGCCTGGATATCTTCCGCCGGGGCTGCGAGTACGCCGAGCAGCGGGGAATGACCATCGCCGACACGAAGTTCGAGTTCGGCCAGATCGACGACGAGTTGATTCTGATCGACGAAGTGCTCACGCCGGACAGTTCCCGGTTCTGGCCGACGGACCTCTACGAGCCGGGTCACAGCCAGCCGTCGTACGACAAGCAATTTGTCCGCGACTGGCTCTCAGCCACCGACTGGGACAAGAACAGCCCCCCGCCGGCGTTGCCCGACGACGTGGTGGCCCGAACCCGCGAGAAGTACGTCGAGGCGTACGAACGTCTGACCGGCAAGACGTTCGAGGTGTAGGCGTTTAGCCGCCGGGCTTGCCCGGCGCGTCGTCGGTTGCACCACGTGGTCGATCCGCGCAGACAGCGAAATTGCTTGCCGTCTGGACACGGTGTGGTCGGCGGTAGTAGAATACTGTAGGGGGCCAACCGGTCAGTATCCGCAGGAGCATTGAGAGAAATGTCGACCTCACTGCCTCCCGAAATCCAGCAGTACGTTGAGCAGGTGGTTGCCACCGGCCGATACGAATCCGCCGAGCAGGTGGTCCGCGAAGCATTTCGCTTGCTGCAGGAACAGGATCGCGCATTCGCGTCCCTTCAAACTGATGTGAAGAAGGGTTTCGACCAACTGGAACGAGGCGAAGGTATCGAGTTGGACGACCAAGGCCTGCGAGAGTTCTTCGACGACGTCCAGGCCCGGGGGAAAGGGCGCTACGAAGCGGCCAACCTGTTGCCGATGGCATAAGAGTCGGCCGTGTTGTCCATGGTGCTCGCGATGTCCGTGCGTTGTTCTCGGCCCGTTGAACTCAAGCCGATAGTGACCACGCTGCCTCACCCCGGCCCCTCCCGTCTTCTCTAAATTGCCCTACCCCCGCGGCGGACAACCGGGTAGAATTGCCCGTGGAAACGTCCGTTTGTTGCGGACGGGTTCTGTCACGAGAAGTTGAGATCAACACCCATGTTACGCTATTTGACCGCCGGCGAATCGCACGGCAAGGCCTTGCTGGCCCTGGTTGACGGGTTTCCGGCCGGGATGGACTTGGAGACCGATCCGATCGACGCCGAACTGCGGCGGCGGCAGGGTGGATACGGCCGGGGTGGCCGGCAGAAGTTGGAGTCCGACCACGTCGAGGTGCTCACCGGCATCTGGCGCGGGGCGACGCTCGGCAGCCCGATCGCGCTGCTGGTGCCCAATAACGACTACAAAATGGAGCAGATGGACGACCTGCCCCGGCCGCGGCCCGGCCACGGTGACCTCAACGGATCGATCAAGCACCTTGGGGCGATCCGCCCGATTCTGGAACGGGCCAGTGCCCGCACGACTGCCGCGGCGGTCGCTGCCGGGGCGTTGGCTAAGCAACTCCTGGGGCACTTTGATATCACGGCGCTGGGCTACGTGGTCCGCGTGGGGCCGATCGAAATCGAGCCGAAACCGGGGACACTCCAGCAACAGCGTGAGCTTCGCGACCGCAGCGAACTTTACTCGCTCGATCCGGGGCGGGACGACGAGTGCAAGACGCTGATCGACAAGGCCCGCAAGTCGGGCGACACGCTCGGCGGCGTGATTGAAGTCCGGGTCGAGGGCGTGCCGTTCGGCCTGGGATCGCACACGCAATGGGACAAGCGGCTCGACGGCCGGTTGGCGCAGGCAGTCGTGGCGGTCCAGGCGATGAAGGGCTTTGAGATCGGCATGGGGTTCGAGGCGGCGCAACTTCTCGGGTCGGAAGTACACGACCCGATCCAATACGACCCCGCACTGGTCGATACACCCAAGCTCGGTTTCACACGGCCGTCGAACAACGCCGGCGGCCTGGAGGCGGGCATGACGAATTCGCAGCCGATCGTGATCCGCGCGGCAAAGAAACCGATCAGCACGCTGGCGCAACCGCTCGAATCGATCAACCTCAAGACCAAGCAGCCGGAAGAGGCCTCCTACGAGCGGAGCGACGTTTGCGCCGTGGCGGCGGCCAGTTGCATCCTCGAAAACGTGGTTGCTTTCGAGGTCGCCCGATCGATGGTCGATAAGTTCGGCGGCGATAGCCTCAAAGAGATGAAGGCACGTTGGAAGTTGTTTCACGAAATGGCGAGGGAGAAATTGGGGTAGATTTACCACGGAGACACGGAGGGCACGGAGAGGAAAGAAAAAGAAAGAAGGAAAGAAGGAAATGAACCGCAGAATGTCGAACAAGGAGTGTTGAAT
>JABMRB010000267.1 GCA_013202865.1 Candidatus Nealsoniibacteriota bacterium
CGGGCGATCAGGGCCGTGTGCAGGCCCGTGTCCCAATTGGTCCACTTGCACCCGGGGAACTGCGAGCCTTGCTCGGAAGTGAACAACACCAACGTGTCGTCGGCCAGGCCGCTGCGGTCGAGTGCCGCGAGGATTTCGCCGACCTGCGAGTCCATGTACGTGATCTCGGCCAGATAACGGCCGTAATCGGCACGCGTCCGCGGCGTGTCGGCCAGATTGGGCGGCAGGGCGATCTTCTTAGGAGGATACGCCGACGCGTCGCCCATCACCCACGGTACGTGCGGCTCGACCAGCGCAACGACCAGGCAAAACGGCTCGCTCTTCTGGCGGGTGAAGAATTCGCGAACCCCGGCCAGATCGTGCTTCTGCGTCGGGTTGCGGACACAGTTCGAATCGAACCCCTGGACCCGCTCAAACGGAAACACCTTGCCCGGGCCGACGTGTACCTTGCCGGCCAATCCGACTCGATAGCCGGCGCGACCCAGATGCATCGGCATGCTGGTCGCGGTCGGGCGGCTGGCGGAATGGTTCCACGCGCAGCCGTTGCGCAGCGGATATTGCCCCGTGTAGAGCTCCGCCCGGCAGGGCTGACACATCGCCTCGGCAAGGTACGCCCGATTGAAGACGAGCCCCTGCTCGGCGAGCCGGTCGATGTTAGGCGTCCGCGCATTGGCCCCGCCGTAGACCGGCAGGTCGTTGTGCGTACAGTCGTCGGCCATAATGATCAAGAAGTTCGGCGGCGGAGCCGTTTCCGCTGCTGCGGCGGGCATGGTGATTAGCAGGGCGGTCAGTGCGACAAGAAGGGCATGGCTCACGGCTCGGCTCCCGAGTGGTTGGGTGGTCTACAGTAGGCGTCCGTCACGGTAATCGGCCCCTGTCGCGTTGTCAATATGGGGCGACGGGAGCGTTTCTGGCTCGTCGTCGGCGGCGTGCGAAGTGGCGACCGTATCTTGACACGCATCATCAACTCGCTATACTGAATTAGGTGGCGGTTTCCGACGGATGCAATGGCGATTGCCATAACCTATTGGAGAATCCAAATGCCGATAGACACTGACGAGTTGCGAGCGCTTCCGGCTGCCGAGAAGCTCCGGCTAGTCGAAATCTTGTGGGATGATCTGGGCGATTCGACTGCTTCGATCCCGTTGCCGGACTGGGTCGATCGTGAAGCAGCGCGCCGGCGCGATGAAATGCGCGATCCGGATTGTGGTCTCAGCCATGACGAGACATGGAAGCGGATAGAGCGTCGCCATGGGTAGACCGGTCCGCTACCATCCTCTGTTCGACCGCGACGTTCAGGAAGCCGCTCGCTGGTACGATCAACGGTCGGCGGGGCTTGGTGATGCGTTTGTCGAAGTTGTTCGTCAACGCACCGGTGACGTGATCGCTGATCCTGAGAGATTTGGAAGGTCCCCAACAGGTTGTCGGTATATTCGGCTGCCAAGATTTCCGTACGTCTTGCTCTTTGATCTGGTCGAAGATGAACTTTTGATGTTGGGCGTGCTGCACACAGCTCGGTCGATGGAGAAATGGCGAGAACGTCAATGAGACATCTGGTAGGAACAAGTTATGCAGCGCCAGTACGAAGTGACATTGGAGCTTTGCGACGACGCTGATGTCCGGCGCGATACGGCACCACCACACGCAGGTGCGAAATGAACGAACGTAGAATCGGATTGTCGCTGTTGATCCTCGCGTGTTTGTGCGGATGTGATGAGAGACAACAGACAAATCAACGTGGTCCTGCACCAGCGCCGACAAGAGTCAGTAACGAAGAGCTTCTAAGAGCTGTCGCAGGGGCCGAACGCGAAGCCGCAGGTACGGTGCCACCGGAGTCGGTAATCAAATTGCCGTCGCTAGAGAATTGGATTCGTTCCGAACGGCGACCTCTTCCACCGGACGATCACGGATTCACGGTTGCCTACGATCATCCCACCGGCGTTTCGGTGACTCTCTATCAATTCACCCGTGGCCTCACGGAGATTCCTGACGACCTCACCGCTGATGAAGCCCAGACCGAAATGCGGCTAGCGAAATTCGGGATCGAGCAGGCCGTACAACTCGGCCATTGGCAAACGGCAGAAGAAACCGACAACAGAATAGCCACACTTGGTGATTCTTCGAGACGGGCACTGTGGTCGCGCCACAAACTGACCGTTGGCGGGAATGCGATGACCTCCGATACTCATGTCTGGGTGCATGCGAACACCTTCTTCAAGCTCCGGTGTACGGGCCAATCTGTCAGTTCAGAGACCGAAACGAGTATCCTCTCGCCGCTTCTGACGGCCCTAGGCAATGCAAGTCAATCGCAAGCCAAATGAGTGAGGCCCGTCCAGAACCTGAATCCCAAGTCGCCCGGCCATGGCGACTTCCTCTGGTTCGGCGCGGCGATGTACGACTCGCGTTCCCGTCTACCACGTGCCCACGTGTCGCTTCATCTGGAGAGCGATCGGTGGTCTTGGCATGGTGAGTCTCTGTTGTTCGAGGATTCTCCGCGAGAGTTCCCCCCCCCGAACGCAGTCGGGGGGCGTTTGGAGTTACTATCCACTATCCACTCCCCACTCCTCACTCCCCACTCCTCACTCCCCCTTTCCGATTCTCCGGCTTATACCGAATATTCACTCAATGCGGGTGGTAGTGGTTGCCGATGCTCTTTGTATACGACCCATCTTCCGGGCACCCGTGTGCCAGTTCAGACAATTCCAAGGGGGGAATTTCATGATCCGTCGGACCCTTTTCGTGCTGCTGTTGGCAGCCACCGTGGTAACCGTCTTCTGCATTTCCGACAGTCAGGCCCAGCAGGCCTACAATCGCCAGTGGGGAAATAGCTACAGCACCCAGGACTGGAATCGACTGTACCACTACCCGTACGTCTACTATCCCCAGAACTTCTGGAGCCAAGACTACTACCGCAGTAGCGAAGACCTCTACAACCGCTATCCGCCCGAGATGCGAACCCCGGTCTACAACCGAGCATGGCACAACTACTACCCGCAGGAGCGCCGCTACCACAAGGGCCACCAGTTCATTCTGGACGTGTTCTGATTGGACAGCTTGTATTGACGCCTTAAGTGGCGTTGAGAATCAGCCGGTAGAAGATCTCGGCTGCCTGATGCACCTGATCCAGCGAGATCCACTCGTCGGCGGTGTGGGCTTGTTCGATGCAGCCCGGCCCGAAGACGACCGACGGCACGCCGGTGGCCGCATACAATGCGGCGTTGGTCGCGTACGGCACTCCTCTTTGGCGATGCTCCCCGGCCACTTCACCGGTCACGCCGAGGACCAACTCGGCCAACGGCCCGTTGCCGTCGTCCGACATGGCCGGGCCGAGCATGTAGGGCGGATCGTGGCGAACCGCGACGTCCGGCCCGACGATCCCGGCCACGTAGTCGATCAGCGCGTCGCGCGCCTGCTCCGGTCGCTCACCCGGCGGCATCCGGCTGTCGATCTCGATGGTACACGCATCGGGAACCGTGTTGACGCTCGCTCCGCCGCGGATCGTGCCCACGCTTACCGTGGCCCCGCCGCAAAGCGGGTGCGTGGCCGACCGGTCGCGCAGCTCGCAAGCGTAACGCCCCGCGGCCTCCACGACCCGGGCCATCCGGTAGATCGCGTTCTCTCCGTCTTCCGGCCGCGCGCTGTGGCACGCCCGGCCGGCCGTATGGCATTTCCAGCGGACCACGCCCTTGTGGGCTACGACCACGTCGAGATCGGTTGGCTCGGCCACCACGGCCACGTCGGGCTTGCGGGGGACGATCGCGGACGGGGCATCGGTCCACAGGCGTCGCAGTGCCGTGGCGCCGGTGAATCCGTATTCCTCGTTGACGGTGAACCCAAGCACTACCGTGGGCATGCCGGGCGGACGCTCCCGGGCGAGTCTTGCCACGGCAGCCAACATGGCGGCCATCCCGCCCTTGGTGTCGCACGCCCCGCGACCGTAGAGCCGGCCGTCGCGAATCGTCGGGTGAAACGGCTCGATCGTCATGCCCTCGACCGGCACGGTGTCCTGATGGGCGTCGAGCAAGATCACCCGAGCGCCCCCGTCCAACCGAGCCACAAGGTTCTCCCGGCCGGGTGAAACGGGCTGTCGCTGTACGACCAATCCGAGTTCGAGCAGTGTCTCTTCGAGGTATTCGGTCAGTCGGGCCTCGCCGAACTGGGGTCCGTCCGGCCGCCCCATCGGATTGACGCTGGGGATGGCAACCAGTTGCGCCAAGGTTTCTACCGGCTCCAGCGGCATTCGATTCTCCCTGCCTTTGGGGGGCGTACTTTGCCTGTTGGTTTTAACTGCTAGAGTTTACGCTAATGGAAGTGTGTGTGGTATACGCTCTACCCTTCCTGTTAGGAAAAGTCGGGTGAAAAAAATTGAAAAAATCGAGCAAAATACCCCGTGCGCGGGGTTGAGGTTTCGGCTGCCATGGTGCATAATTGTCTGTGTGAGGGGTCGCTCCTCTCACTTCTTCGCCCTTCGTAGGTCCCTGCCCCGCCTACGAAGGGCCTTTTTTTTGCGCGGCTACTTCACGGAAGCAAAAGGTAGCAGCCAATGTTCACGATCGATTCGCCGTGGGTTCTCTTTCTTGCCACCGCCCCCTTTCTCGCAGTCACGCTGGGTAGCGCCGGTGCGTGGCTGCTGATGCCGCCGGGCAGAATGGGCAAACGCCTCGCCGGCGTCGCGCTGGCTGCAACCGCGATGGGACTCTGGGCCTCGCAACTGCCTCGCTTGGACAACTGGCTCGACGACGCGCTGGTTTGCCTGCCGGCGATACTGGCTGTCGTTGCCGCCATGGCCACGATCACCGCCCGCACGCCGGCATACTACCTGTCGGCCTTTGTTGGGACGGCACTGGGGACCGCCGCCTTGATGTTGCCGGGCGGTGCCTGGCTGCCGGCGGCGACCGTGGCGGTGGTCCATGCCGGGCTGATCCCCGCCGGCCTGTGGCTGATGCTCCGCCGCGCAGGGCGAAACAGCTCGACCTCTTGCGACCGGCCCAGTCGCGAGCCGTTGCTTGCTGCCGTGGCGGGCATGGTCACCATCGGTGTGCTTTGGGGCGCGTTGGCCGGCGCGTTGGGCGAGCGAGGTTCCGACCACCAGAGCACATTGCTTCACAACGGTGCAGCCGTCGGGGCGTTGCTGTTAGGCATCGGCCTGATCGGGTTGCTCGGCCGTCGCGAGACGGTCGTGATGTTGCTTGCGTCCCAAGTCATGTTGTTGGGCGCGTCGTTGAGCCTGATCGCATTCGGCCGCTTCCACAACGATGCGGCGGCGAACACGTTCGCTCTGTGGATTGCCGTGGCGGCCGTTTGTCAGATCGTCGTCGGTGTGGCCGTGACGGCGATGTTGCTGCGACCGGCGCAGCGAAAGGACGCCGGCGCATGACGGCCGATTTGATCTCTCGGTTGACACTCGGAAACGTGCTGCTGGGCACGGCCGTGTTGATTTGCGTCGGCGGAGTATCGGCCGGTGCGCAGAGGGTTTGGAGTTGGCTTGCCGTGGCCGGCTTGATGCTGGTGGCCGCGGCCGACGATCTCGTGCCGCTGTTTCTCGGCCTAGAGTTGGCTTCGCTTTCCACCTGTATGGCGCTCCATTTTGGGCGCCGCGATATCGACGAGCCCGAGGCGGCTATCGTCAAGGAAAGCGGGGCGGCGGCCAGATGCTTTCTTGTCGGCCTGCTCGCCTCGGCGCTGTTTGCCTACGGACTCGCCTTGCTCTACGGTTCGACCGGCTCGACCGGCCTGGCAACGATCCGCGCAACACTGGCCGACGCCGACGCCCCCGGCGCGAACCTCTTCTCATTGGTCAAGACGGCCGTGGTGTTGATTGTCGTCGGGCTGGGTATTCGGATCGCTGCGGTGCCGCTGCATTTCTACATGCCGAACGTCCACTGCCGAACGAACCACGGCGGAGCGGTGGTCGCGGCGGTGGTGCTCAAGGCGGCGGCGTTGCTCGCGTTGATGCGAATCCTGACGGCGGCCGCCCCCCAGTCGCAGCCCGACGCATGGCGAATCGTGCTGGTACTGGCCCTGCTGACGATGACCGTCGCCAACGTCGCGGCGTTGCGGCAGGACAACCTCCGGCGGCTGTTGGTCTATGCGTCGATTGCCCAGGGTGGCTACATGCTGCTGGCGTTGAGCACGATCACGACGGCCGACCCGACGCCGGACGCCGCGGCGGCCACGTTGGTCTACTTGGGTACCTACGCGACGGCGATGATCGGCACACTGGCCACGCTCGTCTACCTGGGGCGCCGCGACCGCGAGATCGAGATCGTCGAGGAACTGGCCGGTCTGGGGCGGAGTCGGCCGTGGGCGGCAGCGGCCCTGGCTCTGTTCGCCGTCAGTCTGGCCGGCATTCCTCCGGCGGCCGGATTCTGGGGGAAACTGGCCGTGATTCGCAGCGTTGTGGATCTTGCGCAGCGGGGCGGGGCCGATCTGCGGCCTTGGTTCGTTGTCGCGACGGTCGTGACTGCGATCAACGTGCTGCTGGCCGCGGTCTACCACCTGCGGATCGTGGCCGTGATCTATCTCCGCATGCCGCTGGGAATCCCCAAGGCCGAGGGGGGCCGTGCGCCGGCCGCGGCCGTGATCGTCTGTGCGGCGGCCACCGCGGTGATCGGTCTGTTTCGCGCCCCGCTGGTCGATGCGTGCGACCGTGCGGCCGAATCCATGGTCGGCACGACCGTGCAAGAATCGCAGAATCCCGAACAAGAGCCGGGTGAGTGATTCTCGGGCCGGCCGCCGGGGAGTATAATGTGGGTGATTTGGATTTGCTCAATGACTTTCAGTAATCAGATACAAGCTCGAAACGCAAGCGAGTGGATTTTGTCATAAGTGATCCACTCGCTTGCGCTTCGAGCTTGTATGAGGCCACCAAAACACCCCCCACCCCAACAACTCGCATGGCTAGACAGCGTATCACCGCCACGCAATTGGCTAAGACATTTAACGCGGCCGAGCAGCCGGTCTACGTGCTCGACGACGAAGGGACCGTTGTCTTCTGCAATCGGGCCTGCTGCCAGTGGCTGGGTGAGACGGCCGAGGAACTGCTGGGACGACGGTGCGCGTATCGCGATGATCCTGACGCCGTCGGCCCCGACGCCATGCACCCCGACGCGGTGGCTGCCGGGCTGTGTCCACCCCCGGCGGCGATGGCCGGAGACCGGCTGCAAGCCACGGTTTCGTATACAAGCGAACTCGGACACCTGCACGCTCGCCAGGCAACGTTCATCCCGCTGGGCACCGGCCCGGAGAACGTGTTCGGCCTGATCGCGATTCTCGACGCCGAAGACCTTGCCGAGCCCGTCGAGCCGCACGTGGCCGCGTGGCCGTCGGCGACCGAAAGCGAACCGACCGAGCTTCACGATCAGATCCGGCAGTTTCGCCGACAAGCGGCCAGCCGGTTCCGCTCCGACGGCCTGCTGGGAAACAGTCCGGCCATGCGTCGCGTTCGGGCGCAGGTGGAGTTGGCTTCCGGCTGTCGTGCCGGGGTGCTCGTCATCGGACCGCCGGGAAGCGGTCGCCAGCACGTGGCCTCGGCGATTCACTATGGTCGCGACGGCGAGTCGGCCGGGTCGCTGGTCCCGCTGGCCTGTTCCGTGTTGGGGGCCGAGCTGATCCACTCGACCGTGACCGCGCTGGCCACCGGCAGTCCGTTGGGCGAGGAGTCGGCCCGCAGCACGCTGCTGTTGGGCGAGATCGACGGGATCCCGGCCGACGCGCAGGCGGAGTTGGCCGAGGTGTTGCTGCGGCGTCCGTTTCCGTTGCGGCTGATTGCGACCGCCGCGGCGCGGCTCGACGAGGCGGTCGGTCGCGGCGAGTATCGCGAGGACCTGGCCGCGGCGCTCAGCGCAGTGGTGATCGAGCTTCCACCGCTGGCCGAGCGGCGCGAGGACCTGCCGCTGCTGGCCCAATCGTTTTTGGAACGGGCCAACACCAAAAGCGGCCGGCAACTTGGCGGTTTCACGCCTGAGGCACTCGACCGGCTCGATGCCTACGGCTGGCCGGGTAACCTCGACGAACTGGCCCAAACGGTGGCCGAGGCCCAAGCCAAGGCGGACGGTCCCGAGGTCGGTCCGGAGGATTTGCCCGAGCGGATCCATCTGGCGGCCGACGCAGCAGCCCATCCCCCGCGGCCCGAGCAGACGATCGTGCTCGACGAGTTCCTTGCCGAAATCGAGACGGAGTTGATCCGCCGCGCGCTGGCCCGGGCGAAATCCAACAAGGCCAAGGCCGCCCGCCTGTTAGGCCTGACCCGCCCACGCCTCTACCGCCGCATGGTGCAGTTGGGGTTGGAAGAGTAATTCGGTCGCTTGCCGCATAGCAAATCCTTCATCGCGAGATTTATTCTGGCCACGTCCACAAACCGGAGAACAATCATGTCTGAAGCGAACAAAGCGTTGGTGCGTCGTTACTATCAGGAAGTGATGGGAGATCTGGCCGGAATCGACGAGATCGTTGCCGCCGATTTTGTCGACCACCATTTCCCACCCGAGATGCCGGCCGGCGCGGCGGGCGTCAGGAAGTTCTTCGTCGAATTCGCCGGCAGCCTCTTCAGCGACATGCGGGTCGAGATCGAGTTCCTGCTGGCTGAAGCGGATAAGGTAGATTGCCATTTCGTCTTCTTCGCCCGCCATACGGGCGGTTCCGACGACGCCCCGGCCACGGGCAACGCCATTCGCCTGCCCGCGATCAGCACCTTCCGGATAGCGGACGGCAAGTTGGCGGAAGCCTGGGAGATCTTTGATAGCGCTCTGCTGGCGCAACAGATGCAGTAAGCTCGAGCGGCACCTTCTAGTCTGCAACACAAAGGATGATGAGTTGGGTGGCTGGGGCAAAGCGCAGCGGTGCCC
>JABMRB010000036.1 GCA_013202865.1 Candidatus Nealsoniibacteriota bacterium
AATTACAAACGCACTTAACTCGACCTAACCCGTGAAACCACAGTCACTTGACAACGGCCACTCTCTCCGGCACACTGAAAGATTTGACAACTTTACAAGCCAGACTGCGGGTAAACCTAAGCCCAAGGCATCACCATCGAACGACGCGTCCATTTCCAGTGCGGCCGTAGCGGCCGCAGGCAACTTCAAGCGGGCAAGGCAGCCCCCAGGCCCACCGTCGATTCTGGCCGAATCCCCCGTGTTTCCCGGCTGATGGCCCTGGCGATCCGCTTCGAACGGCTGGTGCGCGACGGTGAAGTGGCCGACTATGCGGACCTGGCCCGTCTCGGCTATGTTACCCGTGCCCGGGTGACCCAAATCATGAACCTCCTGAATCTCGCCCCGGACATCCAGGAGGCCATTCTCTTCTTGCCCCCGGTCGACAGTGGCCGAGATCCGGTGATCGAACGGGACCTGCGGCCGATCGCGGCCATCGCGAATTGGCGAAAGCAGAGGGCCCTGTGGTCGCAAGTCGTGGCCTGACAATCGCTTGCAACGATCCTCCCGACCGTTGTCTGACAAGCTGCTTAGGGAAGACCTCGCCGTCGCCAGCTGGCTGTCCGTCCGCGGCAGAAATATCTGTACGCATAAGCACCATTTCTCCGTGCGCCCCCCTTGTGTTCTTCTGCAAATCTGGTATACTTCACCGGTGTTGATCGTCAGAAATGCACGGTACGTGATTTCTGCGATTGGACCCCTCCGGTGCCGGGACTGTTCGGGCTCCGGGGACATTCGCGGCTCCCCCGACGTAAGGCCGCCTAACCTAAAGGGTTTCTGATCGGACTACTGCCAGTAGGGGCGCACCGGCACTTGGTGCCGGTGCAGTAGTAGTCTTGTAGCCTCTGTCTCGTTGCGTATGCCGGTGCGCGTTGGTTTCGAGCCCGTGGTGGGTTCGGCGTGCGCTGGCGGTACGCGCAAATGCAAGGAGCTTTTATTGCACAATCGCTGATGCGCCCAGGGAGGGGAGAAACTCAACACGCATTGCAGCCTTACGATTTCTCCCGGAGGAAAAGAACACATCATGGCAACCTACAATCTGCGACGGTTCTCACGAGTTGAGATTATCAAGACCATTGGCCCAAGACGTCTGCTGGAATTGCTCGCCCCGTATGGGGACTTCTTTGCCGAACACGACGTACGGATTTCACGGCCGAAGCCCGGTGAACCGATGCACTATGCTGGAATCATCCGGCTGTTCACCTCGCCGGAAGCCGGCCTGCCCAAGGAACTGGCCGACGCCCTCTACTACATCGACGAGATGGCCACGCCGGCAGGCATGGACTCCCTGGTGACGGCGGCCAAACGGCACGGTCTGGACCTGGACCTCAGCTGGAGCCTGACCCCCAGCGACATCGCCGTCCAGGTGTGGCTCCAGGACAGCGATCTGCTCAAATCGAAGCACGCCGAAGGCCGGCTGACGCGATTGCGGGCCTTCCGGTACTACCAAACGGACCGGCCTGGGCTGCCCGAATTCACAGTGCCCTGCGATGATCTGCTGCATGCGCTCGAACGAGATCTGGACGATGTCTTCGAAGACAAGGGGCGAGGACGCGGCACGGGCGTGTTTTCCTATCCGCGGGAAGACGGAATCTGGTTCCTCGTGCGGCATGGAGACACCTTTCGACGGGAGGGCACGATGGACGAGGACGGCCCGTCCTGCGTCTTCTATCGGCCGGAGAAATGGGACACGGTGGTCTACGATCCCCGGATCGGTGAGCTGCGTGTCAACGCCGGGAGCGACTGGGAGAAGCAGCTCTATCGGGCCAAGTTCGGCAAGCACCTGTTCGGCAGCGAGGACTTCTTTCCCAGCGTCGGCAAATACACGCTCGAACCGCTGCGCCGCTACGGCGAGGCCGCGCTGAGCTGCATCGACGTGCCGGGAATCGAAGAGGTAAGGCTCCACGAAATCCACTATCTCTGGCAATCCATGCTCAACGAGGTGGAAGTCCGCCGGTCGAGGGACCTGTTTGCCGCCTGGGAGGCCCGAGGCAGCGCGGTCGCCGAGGAGCCTCGCATCGTCTGTGCCACCTTCTACGTCAAGTTCGCCGATGCGAAGGCGCCGCGGAGCGTTGTCATTCGACCGTCGAACGTGGCCCTGTACACGCGCGACGCCGACGCCATCCATGTCGAGCAGTGGCTCACCCAGCAAGGGTTCATCCTGACCGAGGAGAATGCAGGCTATGCAGAATCTGACGCGGTTTTGGCGGTCGCTTGAGACGGTCGGGAGCCTGTCGGGCGTCTCCGCCATGTGGCGGAGGCTGTTGGGCGACGAGTACGACTTGGCTGCACGTCTCCTTCGGCCGCAAGGCGACCTGGCACTGGAATACCCTCACCCCGACCCCTACGAACAGCCGTACCGGGTGATAACCCACGGGCCCGAACGCCACGTCGGCATCAACGGCGAGACGGGCCAAGTCATCAACCTGACTTCGGCCGACGTCACCGTCCTCCGGTTGGACCGCCCGGCGCTGCACCGCAACATTGCCGCCGCTTTGGGCTTGGATTACGACGAGGCGCCGGTCGAGGGGCTCTGGCGTACTTGCCGGCTCGGCCGCTACTGCCCCGCGGCCGGCCATCGCTTCCCGGCGTACCTGACGATTCAATACCGGGTGGATGCCCTGTTGAAGACGGTGGACCGCCTGGCGGCCACCCACGATGAACCGTTCCTGCTCTTGGCCCCCACGCACAAGCTGCTGAGACCTGCGGGAGAGGACCTGTTGCGGCGCAAAAAGTCGCCGTTCATCGCCCTGTGCGACGCGTTAGTGCTGGACGAGAACGGGGCATTCCGAGCCACACGGGCGGCCCAATCGGCCCTTGCCGCGTTTCGCGAAGCGGTGGCCCCGGCCAAGGAGTTACGGCAACGTGAAAACGTCTTCCGCCAGCAGGGCAATATGTGGACGGTCGGCTTCGCGGGTAAATCGGTCCATCTCCGGGACATGAACGGCTTGATGTGCATCGCCCACCTGCTGGCCAACCCGGATAAGAACGTCCATTGCAGGGAGCTGCTGCGCGTCCTGGGCGGCCCGGAGGAGGCCGTGGTGCGGGGCACCGCCGGCGAGGTCCTCGACCAACGGGCCATCGATGCGTACAAGGACCGCGTCACGGACCTTCAAGAGGAGTTGGAGTTGGCCAGCAGGAACCACGATTTTGGCCGCCAGGAGTCGCTCCAATCGGAACTGGACAGCCTCCAGGACCAGCTTATCGGGGCCCTTGGCCTGGGGGGTAGGAGGCGCGAGAAGTCGGACGCCGAGAGGGTCCGCAAATCGCTGTCGATGGCCGTCTCGCGGGCGAGAAAGTGCATCGGGCAGGTACACCCGAAATTAGGGCATCACCTGTTGGCATTCATCCGTACGGGCCTGTACATGAGTTACGTTCCCGATTCTCCGACGGAGTGGGCCCTCTGATACGGCCCCTAGGCCATCGCCTCCCAGCCCAGCTTGCCCTCCCGGCCTTTTTAGGTGGGAGGGCGTTCTTTTGCGCGGGTGATTTTCCGGAATTTTTCCAGTTGCCACGCCAAGTGTGACATTGCCACGCGATTTGTGGCGTCTTGGTAGTGAAGGTTGACCCGGCCGAGAACGGCCGCCGCCAAGATGCCGCAAGAGGCCGCCGACCGGGTCAGGATGTTTGGTGCTTTTTTGTCATTTTCCGGGGGTCCGCGATGGACAAACTGAAGTCGTCTCTCACCGAACCGCATCGGCGGCTGGTCGAACTGATGCAGCAGGTCAATTTTGGCCGTATCGAAAACCTGGCCGTCCGCAGCGGCCGACCCGTGTTGGACCCGCCGCCGCGGATCGTCCGTGAAGTGAAGTTCGGCGGCCAAAACGGAGCTCGCCCGGAGGCGTCCAGCGGAAACTTCGCGCTGAAGGCACAGGTCGTTGAACTGCTGCAGTACATCGACGCGATGCGCAACGGCCTGATCGAGGTCCTCGAAATCAAGCACGGGCTTCCGTTTAGGATCATCGTGGAGGGCGCTGCCTGACGATCGGGCCGGGCCCCCGAACCGTGATTTCACTGTATTCCTGATACCAGACATTTGACTGGCCGCACAGCGGAGGTCGGTGTGGGTGTCGTCGAACTCGACGCGCCTCGCAACCCTCCGCTTTGCGGTGATGCGGCTCTTTCTTACGGGATCGATCGACACCCACACGGCTTCCTCCACGGCCGAAAGGAGGAGGAACCCATGGGTTTCGAGCATCTTAGTGAAGAAACGATCGCGTATGCGAAGCAGACAATCCAATGCAAAACGCGGCGACTGGTGGGCCAAGCGGGCTTGAGCAGCTCCGATCTCGACGACCTGAAACAGGAGATGTGGGCTGACTTGCTCCGCCGATTCTCCTGGTTCGAGTCGGACCGGGCCAAAGCAAAGACCTTCATCGACCGGGTCGTCTCACACAACATATCGGCCATCCGCAAGCACCGCACCAGGATGGGCCGCGACTATCGCCGCAACGGGGGCTCGCTCAGCGATGCTACCAAGGACGACGACGGCCGGATCGTCGAGCAGGCGCAGGTGATTCCCGAAGACGCCCACGACCTGCGCACTGGGGCGGAAACGCGTTCTACCCTGGAACACGTGATGTTGGCCAGCGACGTCAAGACGGTCATGGCCTCACTGCCCACCCCGTTGCGGGAGCTTTGCCAACTGCTGAAAACCGAGACGCTGGCGGCCGCGGCACGGAAGTTGGGCATCTCACGGCGTGCGGCCCAAACTCGACTGGCTGCGGTCCGCGAGCACTTCGAAGAGGCGGACCTTTGCGACTACTTATGAAAAAAGCGGACATCATGCCGTCGCCGCCTAGTAAGTAATCAATAGGGGCCTTGCACTACTGGATTGCTATTCCCTTCACGCCCTCGCCGTTATCGCCTCGGCGGCAGCGAGGGAGTTTTTTGCCCGGTTTGGCTGCGTGCGGCAAACATTGCGAATCAAGAAACAGGAGAAAGACCGATGCCAAACGAACCAATCATTGATTTGAGCCATCTTGTCGCCGAACCGGAGGACCAGTATCACGCCAAAGCGGCGCAGTTTCTCAGTAGCCACCAGTTGCTCGACTTCATGCGGTGCCCGTACTTGCATGCCAAGAAACGGGCCGGGCAGATTGCCGACAAGGAATCGCCGGCCTATCTGACCGGGCGGGCGGCCCACTGTAGGATTCTCGAAGGCCGCGACACCTATAAATCCCGCTTTGCCCTGGGCGGGCCAATCAATCCGGCAACTGGAAAGCCGTACGGCAGCGCCACAAAGAAGTTCGCCCAGTGGCGGGCCGAACAGGGCAAGCCGGTTCTTACCCAAGATCAGGCGGACCTGATCGAGAAGATGGCCACCGGCGTTGCGCTGAGCGACGCGGCCATCGATCTTTTGCTCTACGGCCGGGCCGAGAGCGTCGTGCGTGCGCGGTACTGCGACGTGCCGTGTCAGATCCGGATCGACTGGACGCATCCCCAACGGGGGATCGTCGATCTGAAGACGTGCGACGACCTCACCTGGTTCGAGGCCGACGCTCGCCGCTACCGTTATCACCACCAGATGGCGTTCTATCGGGCGGTTCTCGCCCAGGCGGTCGGCCAGGACGTTCCCGTCCATATCGTGGCCGTCGAGAAGAAGGAGCCCTTCCGGTGCGGCGTCTGGCGTGTCTCGGACGACACGCTGGCGATCGCCCGGCAGGAGAACGAAGCGGCCATCGAGCGGCTGAAGATCGCACGTCAGGCCGACCGTTGGCCTACCGGTTACGAAGAAATCCGTCTGCTCGACGTTGCGTAACGGCGGGCCGTTGTATCCACCCAACCCAACCTCAACCTAAGGAGAACTATGTCTCTACTTGAGCAAATCCACAGCGGCCAACGCCATCGTCCGCCGCGCCTGTTGATTTACGGAACGGAAGGCATCGGCAAGTCGACGCTTGCCGCGCAAACGCCCGCGCCGATCTTCATCCCAACCGAAGACGGCCTCGATCAGATCGATTGCGATTCGTTCCCCCTGGCCCACTCGTTCGAGGACGTGCTGTCGTACCTGACAGTCCTTTCGACCGAGGAGCACAAGTACCAGACGGTCGTGGTCGACAGTGCCGATTGGCTCGAACGGCTGATCTTCGACCAGGTCTGCCAACAGTACGGCGCCAAGTCGATCGAGAAGGTCGACGGCGGCTACGGCAAGGGCTACGTCCATGCCCTGACGCAGTGGCGGCAGGTGATCGACGCCTTGCGGTACCTCCGCGAGCAGAAGGGGATGATCGTCGTTCTGCTGGCGCACGCGAAGATCGAGAAGTTCGCCGATCCCGAGTCGACGACCTTCGATCGCTTCTCGCCGCGGCTGAACAAGAACGCCACCGCGCTGCTGTGCGAGTGGTGTGACGCAATCCTTCTGGCCACCCGCGAACACGGCGCGGCCAAGGGAGAGAAGAGTGGTGGCGAGCGCGTTCTGCGATGTGTCGGCAGTCCGGCGTGCGTCGCCAAGAACCGATTCGCGCTGCCCGAGACGCTTCCGCTGTCCTGGCCGGCGCTGATGAACGGCCTGGCCAGCAACCCCAACACACAACAAACCCTGTAACCAAGAGAAGGAGAACCAGCTTTGGCAACACTTGATTTCAATGCGAACGAGGTTGAACCGACTACCACGATGGATCCGCTTCCGGCCGGCAAGTATCTGGCCGAGATCACGGCCAGCGAGCTGAAGGCCACGAAGGCAGGCAACGGCAGCTACCTGCAGTTGGAGTTCACCGTGCTCGATGGTCCCTGCAAGGGCCGGAAGGTCTGGGACCGCCTGTGCATCAACCACCCGAACGACCTTACGCAGAAGATCGCCCGGGGCAACCTGTCGGCTATCTGTCGAGCCGTCGGTGTGATGCAGCCTCGTGACTCGGTCGAGCTTCACAACCTGCCGCTGGTCGTCACGGTCAAGTGCAAGAAGCGCGAGGATACCGGCGACCTGACCAATGACGTGAAGGGCTACGCCAAACGCGAGTCGGCCGCCGGTCAACCGCAACAAGCACCCGCCAATGACGAGACGCCCCCGTGGGCCAGAAAGGAGACACCGTGAGAGTAGTGATCGCAGTGTACGCGTGCGTCGTGATCGACGACGATCCCGACCCACCCAGGCCGGCTATCGCCTGCCGTAATCCCTTGGACGATCTTTTTGGACGTATGCGCCGGGAGATGCAACACGGCCGTGACTCGGTGAAGTGGAGGGAGCCCGATGGGGCGCAAGTCGCGTGACAAGGGGGCGTCTGGCGAACGGGAGCTCGCCCGCGAGCTTTCCCGGTTGTTGGGCGTCGAGGCCCGTCGTGGTTGCCAATACCACGGCGGGCCCGGCTCGCCCGATGTAGTGGCCGACATCCCGGACGTTTACATCGAATGCAAGCGGGCTGAACGGCTTCGATTGTACGAGGCGCTTCAGCAGGCGGTCGACGACGCAGGCGAAAAGGTGCCGGTCGTCGTGCATCGCCAGAACAACAAACCATGGGTCGCCATTGTGCGGCTTGACGATCTGCCGAAATTGGCGATGCAAATCTACCTAACGATGGCGGAGAACGCGTAGCCAATGGAATTACGCCCATACCAGCAAGAGGCTATCAACGCCGTCTACCATCATCTTCGCGATCGCGACGACAATCCGTGCGTGGTATGTCCCACTGGATCAGGGAAGTCGTTGATCATGTCGACGCTTTGTCACGATGCCGTGGCCAAGTGGGGTGGGCGAGTCTTGATTCTCGCGCACGTGAAGGAACTACTGCAACAGACGGCCGGAACACTACGGCGTATCTCGCCCGATTTGGACATCGGCGTCTACTCGGCCGGGCTGAGACGACGCGACACGGACCATCCGGTGATCGTTGCCGGAATCCAGAGTGTCTATCAGCGGGCATGCGAACTGGATCGTTTCGATTTAATCATTGTAGACGAAGCGCACCTCTTGCCACCTGACGGCGAGGGCATGTATCGGACGTTCCTGGCCGACGCGAAGGTCGTCAATCCGAACGTTCGGTTGATCGGTCTGACGGCCACGCCGTACCGCATGAAGTCGGGGATGCTCTGCGGTCCCGACAATCTACTGAACGCCATCTGCTACGAAGTAGGCGTCAAGGAACTCATTACGCAAGGATTCTTGTGCCCGTTGCGGTCAAAGGCTGGGCGTCGAAAGGTTGACACGTCCTCGCTGCACATTCGCGCCGGTGAATTCGTCGGCAGCGAAGTCGAAGAGCTGATGGACACCGACGAGCTGGTTCTGGCGGCTTGCCGAGAGATCGTCGAGATGACGGCAGATCGCAAGGCCGTCTTGATCTTCGCGGCGTCGGTCAAGCATGCCGAGCACGTCAAGGACACGATCGAACGCTTAACGGGCAATGAGTGCGGCTTGGTGACGGGCAACACCCCTACATCCGAGCGGGATTACTTCATTGCGAGATTCAAAGGCGAGCAGATCCCGGCCAACCTGTTCGGTGATGCGCATCCGCCGCTGAAGTACCTTGTCAACGTCAACGTGTTGACTACCGGGTTCGATGCGCCGAACGTCGACTGCGTGGTACTCTTGCGACCGACCGCTTCGCCCGGGCTCTACTACCAGATGACAGGTCGCGGCTTCCGAGTTCATCCCGACAAGGAAGATACCCTGGTACTGGATTACGGTGGCAACATCCTGCGTCATGGTCCAGTCGATGCGATTCAGATTGCCGAACGCACGACCAGCGGCAGCGGCAACCCGCCGGCCAAGGAATGCCCCGAGTGCAGATCCGTCGTTCATGCGGCCTATTCCGTGTGTCCCGATTGCGGCTACGAGTTCCCGCCGCCGGAGAACGGAAAGCACGACGCCCGCGCCTCCGATGAAGGCATCTTGACGGGCCAGGTCGTCGACACGGAGTACGACGTCACGGACGTCTTCTATTCGGTGCATACCAAGCGGGGCGCAGACGAAGACGCGCCCAAGACAATGCGCGTCACGTATCAGGTCGGCTTGAACGACTATCAGAGTGAATGGGTCTGCCCCGAGCACGACGGCTGGGCCCGGCAGAAGTTCGAACAGTGGTGGCTCCGCCGGTCGAACGACCCGGTGCCCAATGCGGCCGAGCGGGCGGTCGACATCGCCGAGGCAGGCGGTGTTGCGACCACCCGCCGGATCACTGTTCGCAAGGTGACCGGCGAAAAGTTCGACCGCATCATCGACTGCGAGTTGGGCGAGAAGCCCGAGCCGGTCCCAGCTCATGTGGCGATGGGACACAGCGAAGATGATATCCCGTTTTGAGGAACTCCATGAAAACCAATAACCGTATGGGCGTCGTTCTTTCCGATGTCCATGTCCCGTTTCAAGACAAGAGTGTCTGTCGGATGGCGTTGGCGTTCATCCGCGAACATCGACCGGCCACAGTTCACCTGCTGGGCGATATTGCCGACTTTTACTCGATCAGCCGATTCACCAAGGATCCGGCGCGCAAGGAGGACTTACAGGAGGACCTCGACGCCACGCGGAAGTTCTTGTCCGACGTGCGCGAGGCTGCGCCGGCCGCCCGCATCGTGTTCAGCGAGGGCAACCATGAATTCCGCCTGCGACGGTATCTCGCCAGCGAGGCGAAGGCGCTGGCGATGCTCCGCGACCTGCGGCTCGAACGATTGCTCGACTTCGAGTCGCTGAAGATTCGCTTCCAACCGCAGGATCGGCCATACCGTGTCGGCCCGCTGTTGTTCACGCACGGGCAACTGGTCCGCAAGTGGTCGGCTGCCTCGGCACGGGGGCACTTCGAGAAGGGTTCTTCAGGAAACTTAATGGGTAATTTCAGGTACGGTGGGTGGGAGATCGAGTTTGCCACAGTAGAAGAGGATGCGGGTGCGGTAGTTGCGGAATG